>JARLHS010000208.1 GCA_031292115.1 Clostridia bacterium
AAGAAACGCCGACGCAAGCCCCGCCGCGAGAAACAGCGGATGCATGAAAAGCATGGAAAAGACGATCACCGCCGCAAAGAAGGTAAAGCTCACCGCGGGGTGATAGCCCGAAAAAACCGATTCCCGTTTGCTCTCCATGCGTTTCACCTCCCACTGTGCTTGTGATGTCGCCATACAAAGTAAAAAGGAGCCGTTATCCGGCTCCTCCTGCATAGACGGCGGCACGGCAATAAAGCCGCGCGTCACGCCGCGTGCACACAGGTATTTCCCGCCGAAACCGTTCTGTGTAGCGGAGCGGTGCCAAGGCCGGCCGGGTTTGACCGGCACGCTTTGACAGGGCCCCTGAAACGTTTTAAGGCAGGTCTTCTGGCTTGAGGCTGTTGCGGATTTTCCGCCTTCCCGGTTTCCCAGTGGCGACGCGCACGGAGGGCTCCGCGCGCGAAACGAAAATCAGCGGCCTTTTACAGCAGCGGGGGCTGTCACGGATTCACACCGCGTTCCCTATTAATGCAATGCAGCCTTATCACGTTACGATTCAATTTTCTCTTTCATTATAGCGCAGCGGCGGTGGTTGTCAATGGAATATTTCAAGGTCCCCGGTAAAAATCAGCTCATCTTCGCCGAACGGAAACGGTTTTTGCGCAGAAGCACGCGCATCGAGCTGAGCACGGCGAGCAGTGTCACGCCGGTATCGGCCAAAACGGCTTCCCAGATGTTCGCGAGCCCCAGCGCGCCGAGTACGAGCACGACGAGTTTGACGGTGAGCGCGAGCACGATATTCTGTGTGACGACGCGGCGCACATAGTGCGAAATCTTCAGCGCCGTCACCAGCCGCGAAGGCTCGTCGTTCATGATCACGATATCGGCGGCCTCCACGGCCGCGTCGGAGCCCGCGCCGCCCATCGCGATGCCGATATCCGCGCGTGCAAGCACGGGCGCGTCGTTGATGCCGTCTCCGACAAAAGCCGCCACGCCGTGGCTGCGCGCCGCGATGCGCTCATATTCCGCCACCTTCTGGTCGGGCATCAGGCAGGCATGTACCTCGCCGATGCCGGCCTGCGCCGCAAGGCTCATGGCTGCTTCGGTACGGTCGCCCGTGAGCAGCGCCGTCGTGGTCACCCCGAGCGCGCGCATCCCCGCGACGGCCGCCGCGGCGTCGGGCTTTGCCACATCCGAAATGACGATGCAGCCGATATAAAGGCCGTTTTTCGCCACATAAACAAGCGTGCCGGCCGATTCCTGCCGCTCGAAGGAAATGCCCTCCTCGGCCATGAGCCTCTCGTTGCCGGCGGCGATGGTGTCTCCGCCGCGTGAAGAGACGACCCCCATGCCCGCAAGCTCGCGAAAATCGCCCGCGGCCGATTTTTCCGGCGGCCTTTCGCATGCCGCGACGATCGATTCCGCGGCGGGGTGGCCGGAGTTTACCTCCGCCAGGGCAGCCGTTTCAAGCAGCTCCTTCTGCGAAAAGCCCGCGCCGCTCGCGGGGATGACCGAGGTCACCTTGAAAACGCCTTCGGTGAGCGTGCCGGTCTTGTCAAAAACTACGGTATCCAGATGGCTGAGCGCTTCGAGATAGTTGGCCCCCTTGATCAGGATGCCGTTGCTTGAGGCCGCGCCGATGCCTGCGAAAAAGCCCAGCGGCACCGAGATGACGAGCGCGCACGGGCAGGAGACGACAAGGAACACCAGCGCGCGGTAGATCCACGGGTAAAACGGCGCATGGAGCGCAAGCGGCGGCACAACGGCGATGAGCAGCGCCGCCGCCACCACCACGGGCGTGTAGATGCGTGCGAATTTCGTGATAAAGTGCTCCGCCTTTGCTTTCCTGCCGGAGGCGTTCTGCACGAGCTCGATAATTTTTGAAACGGTTGATTCGCCGAAGGTCTTTTCAGCGCGGATGGTCAGCATGCCGCTTTTGTTGATAAAGCCGCCCGAAACCCTGCCGCCCTGCCTCGCGGCGCGCGGCGTGGCCTCGCCTGTGAGGCCTGAGGTATCCACAAACGAGCTGCCCTCGGTGATCATGCCGTCGAGCGGGATCTTTTCACCGGGCATCACGGCGATCAGGTCTCCGACCGCGACCTGCTGCGGGGCCACGCGGCGTATGCCGTCGGGCGTCAGCAGGTTGGCGTAATCGGGGCGCAGATCCATCAGCTCGGCGATCGACCGCCTCGACCGCCCGGCCGCGAGATGCTGCAGGTATTCGCCGAGCCGGTAAAGCAGCATGACGGCGACGCTTTCCTCATAGCTGCCGATGGCAAACGCGACGACGGTCGCGAGGCTCATCAGCAGGTTTTCATCAAAAATGCGGCCGCGCGCGATGCTTTTGATGGTCTTGAGATAAACTTCGCCACCCGAGACGACGAGAGCCAGAACAAAAAGTGGGATGAGAATAAAGATGCCCGCATGCATGAATGCCGCCAGCATCGCCGCGGCGTAGAGCACCGCGCCTGCCAGCAGCTGCGTCAGCTCGCCCGAAACCCGCCTGCGACTCTTCACAGGCTCCGCTTCGTGCGGTGCTACCAGACGGACATCGGGCTCGACGCCCTTCACGGCTTTTTCGATATCGTTCGTGGAGATCGCGGGCGCTGTTTTTTCGTCGAATTCAAGGATGAGTCTGCCGGTGACGGCATCCGCGCTGACAGCGCGCACCCCGTCAAGCCCGCCGACGGCTTTTTCAATTTTTGCCGCGCAGGACGGGCAGCAGAGATTGTCAAGACGGTAGATTTTTTGAGCGACCATATCGATTCTCCTTTATGCTTTTTCTGCGCTTTCAAGGATGTGGGTGAGCCCCTGATCAAAGATCAGGCGGATATGTTCATCGCAGATCGAGTAATAAACAACCTTGCCGTCGCGGCGGAATTTGATGACGCGCGCCTGCCGCAGGATCTTGAGATGGTGCGAAATCACCGACTGGCTCATGCCTGAGAGCGCCGAAAGATCGCACACGCACATCTCGGAGAGCATCAGCGCGCTGATGATCCTGAGCCTCGTGCTGTCGCAGAACATCCGAAAAAATTCCGACATATAGTAGAGCGTGTCGTCGTCGGCGCTTTCCCTGCGCGCGCGTTCAATGACGTCCTCGTGGATCATGGTGCAGTTGCACAGGAATTCCTTCTCATCCTTTTCCATCAAAGTTTTCCCCTATTCCGTAATTTTTAGTCTATACATATTATCATATGAACATACATGAATATGTTATGCCCATAGTGTACCACGCCCGTGTGAAAATACAAGGGGTTTGTGCGAAAATTTCAGAATCCGGCTTCAAATTGAAATGTTTGCAAGCCAAAGAAATATAATGCACGGCAGGGAATAGATTGTACCGAGCGCGCTGTCATAATTGGCTTTGTTTCAAGTAGAATATATCATATAGAGAAAAAAGGGGCGAAAAATGTGCGGAGCTTCGGCGCGGATAAAATGAAAAACGGATTAAAATGCGCTGTCGGCTTTGCCGTTTCGATCGTCATCGCCTATTTTGCGCTGCGCGATTTCGGGAGCTTCAACCCCGCGCAGCTCCTGAGCAGCCATATCAACTGGTGGCTTGCCGCCGCTTCGGGCTGCGCCTTCGTCGCCTCGACATGGCTTCGCGGGCTTGCCTATTCGGATGGAATCGACAGGAAAATGACGCGCTTCACGGGCTGGCGCATCACCGCCGTCGGGAACGCTTCAAACATGCTGCTGCCGCTCAAAATGGGCGAGGGCGTGCGGCTTGCGCTTTTCCCGCGCGGCTACAGTGTGCTCGAGCGCGGCAAGCTTGTGATGATACCGGCCGCCATTGATCTTGCCTATATCCTTGCGGAGGGCACCGCGGCCGCGATGTTCGCAGGCTACGGCAGCCCCGGCGTCGTCCGGATACTCAGCACGGCATCGCTGTCTTTTACGGTGCTGCTTACGGGCTCCGTGCTGGTTTTGCTGCTGCTGCCGCGTACAAGCGAGGCGACGCGCCGGTATCTGGGTGCGGATTCGCTCAAAATGGCGTTTTGGGTCTTCGTTTCGTGGTTTGCGGTGCTCGTCTCCATCTGGCTGGGCCTTCTCGCGTGCGGCCTGGGCGCGGGCATTTCGGTGCGCTATGCCGCTGCAGCCTTCGCGGGCATGAATCTGGTGCTGCTCATCCCGGCCTCTCCGGGCGGCATCGGGCTGTATGAATACTCGATCATCTTCGCGCTGCGCGGCCTCGGGCTCGCGCTGCCGGCCGCAAAAACGGCCGCGCTGCTGTTGCATGTGACGGAATATGCGTTTCTGCTGCCGCTCGCGCTTGCGGTCTGGATTGTGGGGCTGCCGGCAAAGAGAAGAAGCATATCCGCGCGCGGCATGCAAAGTAAAACGGCGGCTGCACGCGCTGTCAACCGCCGGTAATGCTGCTCTGCATCAAAAAGTATGCTCTGTCACAGCACATAGATGAAAAATTTACGTTTTTATGATGGGGCAGTAAATGTCCCATAATTTGAAATTTGTCAACTTTACATGACGCACATTTTATCGCTTTCTGAAAATACGACGATTAAAAATCAATAATAAAACAAGAGGTATGTTTATCAATAAATAGATCCACATATTGATGACAGGATGCGTATCATAATAATATCCTGTGGGTGTCATTCCATCCCGGAATGTAATTGAATATCCAAAACCATAATAAGGCTGAAAACAACCGCCCTGTCCTGCAATTGTAAATATCGGATGATGAATTGTAAATGACGTAACTATATCGGTCAGGAGAATGGCGAACCAAATGATCAGCCCTGCAGACAATATTTTTTTCCACATAACGCCACCCCCGCAAAATATAAACCATTAGCATCATAAATTATTATTGATATTTATGCTGCCAACGGCACAGGGCCTCTTGCAGACATTATTGTGAATTTAGCCATTGACTGCGTTGACAGCATATCGCACAAAAGAATATTTTTACTTTTCATCAATCGCTTCTTTGGCATACGAGGCCACGAATGAGGATTGCTTATGCACAGAGTAAATTTGATTAATTTGTAACACGTAAATACACATATTCTTTGGTGAAATAAATCCAAGAATCACCGCTCATCATACCAAAAAAATTATATTTCTTCGCTTTGTCACTAAATAATGTTGCTAATTTGTATGAGTAATTCAAACACAGCTAATTTTTGTATCTCACTACATTATTGCGCCATGATATATTGCCGATAACCATTCCCGCCAATCCCAAAAATATTATAAAGATAATATAGGTTGTAATAATTTCATTTATGTTGTTTAAACATGCACGATTAAAAATTAGAATGCTCATTGTTGCCAGAATAACAGAGTAAATCACCCAAATGAACACAAAAAACAAAACGTATTTAGTCTTTCCCTTCGCTTTCTGCTTCTTCCATTTGATTTGTTGCTTTTCAAATTTTGTCAAAGCAGTACCTTCTTTCTGAGAATAAATATTGTAATTAAGCAATATAGCAAGGAGTGATATTTTTATAATCACTGACCTAAGTGGCGTTGAAACTTTGAATGTTTGCAACAAAAAATGTTTTACACATCGCGCATTAAAAGACCGCGTGCGCCATGGCGTTTATCCCGTTCATAACTGTGACGGTTATGGAGTCATCCCTGATTTTCGTTCGCCAGTATCTTCTCATAAAAAAGCAGGTCAAGCCGCCTGCCGAATTTTTCGCCCACCTCCCGCAGGCGGGCACACTGAAAGTATCCGTGCCGCTCAAAAAGCCGCACGGAGGCTATGTTTTCACTGCAGATCGCGGCGAGCAGCGAATGAAACCCGCTCTGCGCGGCGACGCCCTCGATAAAGCAAAGCGCCCTGCCGCCGATGCCGCGCGAAACGGCGTCGGGGGCGAGATAGACGGTCACCTCCGCGGTGCGGTCGTAGGCTTCGCGCTCATGGTAGCGCATCAGCAGCACATAACCGCGCAGCACCCCGCCTTCCTCAACGACGAAGGATCTGTAGAGCGGGTGGCCGGGCCTGATAATCTCGCGCATCGTTTCAAGCGCGACGGGTCTGATATGGAAGGTGGCCGTCGTATTCAAAATATACCCGTTATAAATTTCAAGAATGCCGGGCAGGTCGCGCTCTTCAGCCGGCCTGAAGGAAGGCTCCGTCATGTCAGACCTCCGTTGAATAAGCGACGTCACAGTTTTTGGATCTGCTCGAGCGGCACGAGGTATTTCGAATACCGCCTGCCGCTCTGGTCGGAGTAGCGGCCTTTTCTGGCCTCGGCCATCACCGTGGCGCGTTTATTGATGCGCGCGACAGTGCCCGTGAGCGTGCGGCCGTTATATTCGAAGCGCACCGCGTCGCCCGCGGCCAGGCCGTAGCGGAGAGCATTGACTTCGGGGCGCGACGGCAGGCCGTGAACGGAGGATTTGTGCCCGAAGATGCAGCCGGAAAGCGCCTTAAAGCGTTTGCCGCGGCAGCTGGACGTGCCATAAAGCAGAAACTCGGCCGCGTGGCAGAGCTCGTGCTCAAAAACCAGCAGCAGCGCGTCTAGCCTGTCGGACGTGGGCAGGCCGGCAACGGGCTTTTCACGCTGCGTGAGATCATAGGCGGCCAGGTGGTTGAGCGAAATCTTGATCTCGATCACGCGATTTTCAGGCGGCAGCGAGAAGAAATTCCTCGGGAAACGCGTCAGGCCCGCGGAACGCACGAACTGGTGCGAAAGCGTAAATTTCATGCGGCCGCCGTATAAATCGCGGAAGAAGCCGCAAAAAAAGATTTCGTTGTAGAGCAGAAAAAGCAGCTCCAGATCGGCGGGCGAGAGCGCTTCAAAATTCCCGTTCTTCACGTTGTCCGACTGCAGGAGCATTTCCTGCCGGAGCAGCGCGCGCTTGGAGCGGATGGTGTCTGCGTCGTAATGGATATTCAGCATTGGATCTCACTTTCAGTTTGTTGTCATTGCGAAATCGGGTTCAGCGGCCGCGGGATTGACGCCGGCATGCGCCTACGGTATAATGTCGGCGGAGGGATGCGGGATGCTTGATAAAAAAGCAGTCGTTGAATACTGCCTCACATTCGCGGGGGCTTATGAGGATTATCCGTTCGACGACGAATGGGCGGCGATGAGGGCGGCGAGCCGCAAATGCTTCGCCTTTATCTATGAGCGCGGCGGCGTATGTTGCCTCAACCTCAAGTGCGAGCCCGTGCGCGCGGATTTCCTGCGCCATGTCTACCGTGCCGTAACGCCCGCCCATCATATGAATAAGGAGCACTGGAACACCGTCGCGCTCGACGGCAGCGTACCCGACGACGAGGTGTTTTCCATGATCGGCCACTCGTTCGCACTCATATCGGGCGCGCAAGCGGGCAGGGGGCGGAGCGGGCGTTAATCCCCCGCGGCGGCGCGGAACACCGCTTCCACCTTTTCTGGGGTCGGCACGCCCTCATGCAGCTTTTCGCCGCCGACATAGAACGTGGGCACATACCAGTAATCGTAACGGTCGGCGATATCGGGGTGCTCCACCTCGTCGATCATCTCGATTTCCACGTCGGCATAGGCGGGGTTTTCCGCTCTGAGCGTTTCGATCATCCCAAGCGCCTGCCTGCAAAAAGGGCAGGCTTCCATGGTGAACATCGTAATCTTTTTCATGTGATCCTCTCATAAACATCCTGTTGGTTTTTCAAATACGCCACGCCGGAGAATACCGGCCATAGCCCCAGAAGCAGGAGGCCTTCCGGTACGCGGCGGGGGCTTCTTTCACGCGGGCCCGCAAAAGCGAAGATTTACCGGGCTCTGAGTCCGTTTCCACACACTCCAACCATTATAAAGCAAAACACGCAAAAAATAAAGCGGCCTGACGCAAAATTTCCGCTGCCGGTTGACAGCGCGGCGGCCGCGGCGTTAAACTGAATGGACGATGCCGGCAGCCGGCTGCCGGGCACAATGCGGAGGGACAGCGATGAAGGAGAAGATCACGCAGGCCATGATCGGATATTTCGGCGCAGACGCAAGGCGCATCCACCACGCGCTCAAGGTTTACGCGTTCAGCGAGGCAATCGGCGGCCTCG
>JARLHS010000022.1 GCA_031292115.1 Clostridia bacterium
CTCACGATCAGCCCGCTTCTTACGCTGATTGTCCTGCTGACGCTTCCGCTTTACATTCTGGTCACCATGCTGATCGCAAAAAATTCTCAAAAATTCTTCGCGGCGCAGCAGAAGCATCTCGGCGAGCTGAGCGGCCATACCGAGGAGATGTTCACCGGCCACAAGATCGTCAAGGCCTTCGGCCATGAGCAGGACGCCATCAAGACCTTCGAGGCCGTAAACGACGAGCTCTACGATGCCGGCTGGAAGGCACAGTTTCTCTCGGGCATCATGTACCCGATGATGAATTTTATCAGCAATATCGGTTATGTGCTCATCTCGGTGATCGGCGGTATTTTCGTAACAAAGACCTGGCTGAATATCGGCGACATCACGGCCTTCATCTCTTATTCGCGCTCGTTCTCGATGCCCATCATCCAGACCGCGAATATCGCCAACGTCATCCAGTCGACCGTCGCCTGCGCCGAACGTGTGTTTGAGGTGCTCGATGAGCCGGAGGAAATCCCCGAGCCCGAGAATGCCAAGCGCATTTCGGCGCCCAACGGCAACATCCGGTTTGACCATGTCGACTTCAGCTATAAAGAGACCGAGCCCCTGATCGTGGATATGAATCTCGACATCAAAAAAGGCGATACCATCGCGATCGTCGGCCCCACAGGCGCGGGGAAGACCACGCTTGTCAACCTGCTGATGCGGTTTTATGAGATCAACGGCGGCAGGATCACCTTCGACGGGGTGGATGTGCGTGAAATGGAGCGCGGCAACCTCCGCACAATGTTCGGCATGGTGCTGCAGGATACCTGGCTCTTTAACGGCACAATCGAGAATAACATCAAATACGGCCGGGAGAACGCGACCCACGACGAGATCGTCTCGGCGGCCAAAGCCGCCCACGCTGACCATTTTATCCGCAGCCTTCCCAGCGGCTACAAGACCATCCTCAATGAGGAGGCCTCGAATATTTCACAGGGGCAAAAGCAGCTGCTGACCATCGCGCGCGCCATCCTTGCCGACCCCACGGTGCTGATACTCGACGAGGCGACAAGCTCGGTCGACACCCGTACGGAGGTGCTGATCCAGAAGGCGATGGGCAAACTCATGCAGGGCAGAACCAATTTTGTAATCGCTCACAGGCTCTCGACCATACGGGATGCCAAGCTCATACTCGTCATGAATCACGGCACCATCATTGAAAAGGGCAGCCACAATGAGCTGCTGGAGCAAAACGGCTTTTATGCCGACCTCTACAACAGCCAGTTCACCGGCCCTTCGATCGACGATCTGGCGGTGTAATACGAATTTTAATTTGCAAGAAACTGCCCTGCGCGAAAGCGCAGGGCAGTTTCTTGTGGAGATTAGTATGCCCGCCGCTTCCGACGGCGGGCAGTCAAAGCGCCTGCGCCAGCTCCGCGAGTGACGGAAAAACGTAATCCGGCTTGATTGAGGATTTTTCAAGGTCTTCCTGTGATGTTTCCCCCGTCAGAACGAGCACGCTCGTAACGCCGTTGGCTGCACCGATGGCGATATCCGTATACAGCCTGTCGCCCACAAACGCGATCTCGTCCTTTTGAAACCCTGTGAGGGATATAATGGCCTCCAGGGTCTCGCGGTGCGGCTTGCCGAGATATTCCGGCCTGCGGCCCGTGGAAGCCTCAAGCATGGCGCAGATCGCCCCGCAATCCGGTATGAAGCCGCCCTCCACCGGGCAGTTCAGGTCGGGGTGCGTTGCATAGAACGCCGCGCCGCCGCGAATGAAGTCGCACATGCATGTCACGCGCCGGTATTCAAGCTCCGTGTCGAACGCCGCCACGACGGTATCGGGCCGGGTGTCGTCCAGCAGAATGCCCGCCCTTTCAAATTCCTCCCGGAGCGCGCTGTTGCCCATCAGATAGACTCTGGCGCCGGGGCGCTCCCGCTTCAAAAAGTCAACGGTCACGTCGCCGGAAGTCATGATCCGGCTTTTTTCGATGTCGCAGCCCATGGATGCGAGCTTGCGCCGGTAAAAGCCGGCGGTTTGGGAAGAGTTATTTGTAAAAAACAAGAAGGAACGATCCGTTTCGCCGCACTTCCGCAGGAACCCGGCCGACCCCTGCAGAATGCGGTCACCGATGTAAAAGGTCCCGTCCATGTCCAGCACAAACAGCCTTTTTCTCCGCAGCTCCGCCTGCCTGTCTACGTCCATTTGAAACCCCTTCCGCCGATTCCATCGGCCATTACTCTTTCAGCCCGGTTGCCGGGCCGGAATCGTCCGCCGTAAATGCCCGCGAGGGGCCATTGATGGCGGGCCGGTATGAAGCCACGGTCACATGTCGGCCGAGGCAATGATATTCGCATCTCCCGCGATGCCGGCATACAGGATATCGCCCCTGTGCACGGGCGGTACAACCCTGATCCCTTTGACAGCCCGCAGACATTCAAAAAGCCTGTCTTTGGGAATGGGCCTGTCGCTGCGCACGGGGAGCATGCTGTCGCATGCCTTCACATAAAGCACCGTCGTCAGCACGCGCGCCGGGTGAAAAAATTCGTTTTCCGCGTAGGCTTTGCCCCGTGCACACCGGTTGCCCGTGAGCGACAGTATCTTTCCGTCCTCATGCTCGAGCAGCATGTCGCACCCCATCGGGCAGGTGGTGCAGGTAATCTTTTTAATCATGGCTATCCACCTCAAAAGTCAGATCGCCGTCGCCGCTGTCGCGGACTACGGTCTTCACCATTTCCCCCGGCGTGAGCCGCGGGCTTCTTACTGTGCGGATGACGCGGTCACCCCGTTTGATAACGATGGACGCATTCTCGAAGGGCCTGCCGACGCGGATATAGGCCGTAGCGCCTTCCGCAAGTGCCTTTGCCGACATGCGCTGGGGGACGACCGACCCGATGCCATTCCCCGCTCGGCATTCAAATTCCTGGCAGGCCTCCCCGCCGGCCTTCACATAGGCCGCCGCGTTTTTCCCGGCTTCCACCGCTTCCAGCGACGCGAAATCCGCAAGATCGTGCACATGCAGCGAGTTGCCGCAGGCAAAAATGCCCGGTACGCTGGTTTCGAGCCGGTCGTTCACGAGCGGCCCGCCCGTTTTTGCATCCATCACAATACCCGCGTAGCCGGCAAGCTCGTTTTCCGGGATGAGGCCGACGGAAAGCAGCAGCGTATCGCACTCGATGAAGCGCTGAGTCCCCTCAACCGGCGCAAGGTGCTCATCCACGCCCGAAATTTCGACGCCTTCCACGCGCTCCCTGCCGAAAATGCGGGTGACCGTGTGGGAAAGGTAAAGCGGAATGTCGTAATCCTCCAGGCACTGCACGATATTGCGCTTGAGGCCACTCGAATAGGGCATGATTTCGCAGACCGCCTCGACATGGGCGCCTTCGAGCGTGAGCCGCCTTGCCATGATGAGGCCGATATCGCCCGAGCCGAGGATCACCGCCCGTTTGCCGGGCATATAGCCGCAGCAGTTGATGAGCTTTTGCACCGTCCCGGCCGAATAGACCCCTGCCGGCCGGGAGCCCGGAATGCTGATGGCGCCGCGCGGCCGCTCGCGGCATCCCGTTGCCAGGATGACGGCCCCCGCCTCAATCTGCCGCTCTCCGTCCGTATTCCGGATCAGAACCTCTTTATTACCCGTCATGGAAACCACCGTTGTATTAAAAAGGCACGGGATCTCCGCCTGCCCGATCTGATCGGCATAACGGCCCGCGTATTCCGGCCCCGTGAGCTCCTTGCCGAAGAGCGTAAGGCCGAAGCCGTTGTGGATGCACTGGTTTAAAATGCCCCCGAGCCTTTCGTTGCGCTCCACGATCAGCACGCTTCCGGCGCCGCTTTGCGCGGCGGATAACGCGGCCGCCATGCCCGCCGGGCCTCCGCCCACCACCAAAACATCCGTGCCCATCATTCTTCCCCCTTCAGCGTGCCCGTGAGCATGCGCGAAAGCCCGCCCGATTTTGTAAGCTCCGTCTGTGAAACGCCAAGCTCGCGCGACAGGAGCTCGAGCACCCCCGGCATGCAGAAGCTGCCCTGGCAGCGCCCCATGCCTGCCCGTACCCGGCGCTTAACACCGTCGACCGTGCGCGCCCCGGCGTTTCGCCGTATGGCGTCGACGATTTCGCCCTCGCTCACGCATTCGCACCGGCAGACAACCCTTCCGTAGGCCGGATTTTCCCTGATGACTTTGTTCTTTTCCTCAAGGCTCAGCTCCGCCATGCGAAGAACCTTCTGCCTGCCGTGAAAATGCGCCTTCTTCTGCAGGGGGAGTCTCTCGCCCAGCAGCTCGACAAGCTTCAGCGCGATTGCCGGAGCGGAGGTCAGCCCGGGCGATTCAATGCCGGCGGCGTTGAGCAGCCCTTCCTGCCCCGAGGACCACCCGATGAGAAAGTCGCCGGTGGAGGGCGTCGCGCGAAGGCCGGCGAAGGAGGTGATGACGCCGCGCAGGTCAAGCCCCGGCAGCATATACTTTGACGATTCTCTGATCAAGCCCAGCCCCTTCGCCGTGGTGTCGGTGTCTTCCCTGTCCTCAATGGGCTCAGAGGTCGGCCCGAGCAGAAGGTTCCCGTGAACGGTCGGCGCCGCGAGGATTCCCTTGCCGAGCTTTGTCGGCGTGCGAAACAGCACATGGTGCACCAGCCCGTCATATTTCCGGTCGAGGATCAGATATTCGCCCTTGCGCGGCTGAATTCTGAACGACGGCTCCCCGCAGAAAAGATCCGAATAGACCCCCGCGCAATTGATCACAAAGGCAGCGCGTATCTCACCGCTTTTGGAAATGACCCGGAACATGCCGTTTTCGCGCTCCAGACGCTCCACCGGGAAATCAAACCGGGCCTCCACGCCGTTGTCGAGGGCGCTCTCCGCCGCCGCCACCGTGAGCTCATAGGGGCAGACTATCCCCGCATCGGGTGCATAGAGTGCGGCAAACACCTCGGGGTTGACCTGCGGCTCCAGCTCGAGCACACGCTCCCGCCCGATGATCTCAAGCCCCTTGACACCGTTCTGCCTGCCTCTTTCGAGAAGCGCCTGAATCTTCCTCGCCTCTTCCTCACTGAAAGCCAGCACCATCGAGCCGGTGCGCAGATAGGGCACATCAAGCTCGCCGCACAGCGCCTCCATCATCCCGCAGCCGCGCACGTTGAGCGCGGCCTTGGCCGTGCCCGGGTCGGCATCGTAGCCCGCGTGAACAATGGCGCTGTTGGCCTTGCTTGTCCCGCAGCCGGGCTCCGGGAAACGGTCGACAAGGCATACCGAGACATTATGTTTTGAAAGCTCCAGCGCGGTAAGGCTGCCGACGACTCCCGCACCGATCACAACTACATCATAGTTTGCCATTGAGTACCCATTCCTTCCTGATCTCCGATCGAATCTTCCCCTTCAGGAGCTGCCGCTTTCACAGCCTCTTCAGCAGGAAAGTGAATTTTTTTCATATATACCACCTTGCGGATAAATAAAAAGAGATACAGTAGCAGGGGCTCTTGACCCCAGTACCATATCTCTAAATCTCAGCTTTATTGTAGCACGGATCGCCGGGAATGTCAAGCAGATATTCCGGCGAAGCGGAATGGAGCTTACACCTTGTAAAGATGCAGACGGTGATCCCGGAAGTCAATCGTGTA
>JARLHS010000023.1 GCA_031292115.1 Clostridia bacterium
CTTGTGGCTTTCGGCTTCAGTGCGGAGACTTCCGTGCGCCTGTCGCTTGCCGTATTCGCCGCGACCAACATTATTAATTTTATACCGGCTTCACCGGGCGCCATAGGCCTTTTTGAATACGGGGCCATTCTGGGTCTTGGCGGGCTGGGAATTCCACAGTCGACGGCGCTTGCCGCAGGCCTGCTGCTGCATATGATACAATATATGGCGCTTCTTCCGTTGGGCGCAGTCCTGTACATTGCGGCCGCTCACGGCAAATTACGGGAAGCAGTCGGGGAAAAATGGCACGGGAAGCACCACAAGGGCACCAAGCAGTAAAGGCAGCGCCCCGAATCAGCTGAATTTATAGATACGCTTGGCAACGTTCAGGCCGTACAGCGTGACGTTCCGGCCGGTCTTGCGCGCAAGATCCACACACAGATTGATAAAGCTCCTGCGCAGGGCGACGTATAATTTTTCATCATACTGCCGTATAAAATCCCACAGCTCGTCCGCCTTGCAGTTAATTTCCTTATCTTCCGCAATATTGATATGTATGACGGTGATGGCCACCATCATCGAAAGATAATGGAGCATATGTCGCCTGAGGTTTTTGCACTCAATCTCATTGAAAACATCGTACGCCGTGATCATCGCCCTGGTCACCCTGAGCTGCTGGTCGATGCGCCGGATCATAACCTGCGTATTAACCGATTGATCCGGCCTGCCGATGAAATAGCGGTAGAGATCGCAATCGATATAGACGAGGCTTTTCACGTACGGCAGCGGCAGATAGGCGACGAGATTGTCCACATAAAAGGTATGCTCCGGCAGCTTGAGGCCGCACTCCCGCAGCAAATCCGTGCGGTAGATCATAGAGTGCATAAGCAGCATCTGGCTGAGGCGGCCGCGCTGCATCTTCTCCCACGAAATGACCTTGCCCTTCGGGAAGATGTTGCCGTAGCGCACAACGAAGTGCTTGCCGTTATAGGAATATTCATAGACATAGTTTGTGATGAGCAAATCGATCGTACTCATGCTGCGCAGCGTCGAAAGAGCCTCCATATAGGCCGGGATATTCAGCCAGTCGTCGCTGTCTACCACTTTAAAAAATTTGCCCGTCGCTACCTCAAGGCCTTTGTTCACCGCTGAGCCATGGCCTCCGTTCTCTTTCTGCTCAAGACGGACAATGCCCGGGAATCGCTTGCAGTATTCTCGCGCGATCTCCGCCGTGCGGTCGGTTGAGCCATCATCCACCACAATAACCTCCACCTCCTGCCCGCCCTGTACGACGGTGTCGAGGCAGTGGTGAAGATAATCCTGCGAGTTATACGACGGCACAACGATTGATAAAAGTTTGATTTCAATCAGCTCCCGTATTTGTGTTCTTGTTTATATTATTTCATTCTACTCCCTTATAATGCATTTTTCAATACAACGGTCGTCAATTCTCGTACAGATGCGGCACGAAATAGTAATTTCTCAGCCTGATCCGGCGGGTTCGCGGCCCGGTGGTTTGGTTTCAATGGGGCGACGAAGCGTCTGAAAAAGAAAATCCGCACAATGAATCATATAAAAAAATATGTGTCAAAACTGTTAAGATACGATTTTATGCGCTTGCAATCATTTTCTATTTGGCATGGCAGTAGAATCTGAAACGATCGCGTATGGTATCTTCATCCGCTTCAGAGGAAAGAATGACAAGGTAATCTCCCGGCATGATTTTTGTGTCTCCACGAGGAACAAACTCTTTTACTCCTCTGCGAAGGCCTACGATCAATGAACCTTTTGGCCATTCGATCTCACTTACCATCTTGCCGGCCGCCTTGCTCCCCAACTCCACAGGGAACTCCAGAAGCCCGCCTTTTTCCTGCAACGGGAGCGAATGGCCGTTTTTCTCTACAAATCTTTCGAGCAGGGCTTCATATATAGGCTCAATCTTTAAAATGTCCGATAATAGCAGGGCAATAAAAGAGCAGGCGGCAACCGGCAGCATGTGAATGAGCGAGCCTGCCATCTCAGCCGTAAGCAGGATACTGGTTACCGGCGCCTTGACGGAGCTCGATAGTGCGCCTGACATCGCACATACAGCGAAGACAGGAATGTATTGTATGGGTAGCCCAAAGTGAGTCGCTGCAATGCCAAAAATGCTGCCGGTAAGCGTGCCCACAGCAAGGATCGGCATGAATATGCCGCCGGGCACACCGCTGCCAAAGCTGGTGCTGGTAAACACCAGCTTTACAACGAGATAAATGAACAGCATCACGATGCCGGTTTGCGCGCCTTCGGCGAACTTGATCAAGTTTTGTCCGCTGCCAAGCGTAAGCGGTAAAAACAACCCGCATGGCAGAGCGATCAGCAATGCGATGGCCGGCCTTGAATGTGCCGGAAGCTTGTTATATAACGTCTGAAAACCAAGCAGAGCCTTGTTCATCAAAGAGCCCGCAAGACCAGAAAGAATTCCTAAAGGAATCAGCCAAAAATACAGGCTGATCGGAAGCTGCGGAATTGCCGTAAAATCAAGCACAGGCTTTAGGCCAAAGAAATATTTCGATACGAAATCAGCCGTCAGTGAAGCAGTCGTTGCGGAAAGCAGAATGAGCGGCGAGAAGCTGCGGTGTACCTCTTCCAAAGCAAAGACCATTCCCGAGAGCGGCGCATTAAAAGCTGCTGAAAGACCTGCCGCCGCGCCGCCTGTGATCAGGTAGTTCTCTTCTAGTTTGCTTTTGCTTAAGCGTTTCGCCACGGCCTGGCTGCCGGCGGCTCCGATCTGAATGGAAGGCCCTTCGCGACCAAGCGACAATCCGAAGAAAGCGCTTAGAATGCCGGCTACGAATCTGACAGCCAGCACGGTGTACCATTTCATTTTCAGCCCGTATAATACGACGCCTTCAACCTGTGGTATCCCGCTGCCTGTAGCCATAGGCTCCAGTCTGACAAGCCATGCGATAAACAGCCCGGCAGCGGCAATAGCCACGACCCAAGGCAGAATGAATATCGGATGGATTCTGAAATATGCATAGATTCTGATCGACGTATTTGTTCCGTATTCGATGCCCAGGCGATAAAAAACCGCCAGCAGCCCGGCAACAAAACCGCCCAGGAGCCCTTTCCCGGCAATGCTCCATTTCATCTGATTAAATCCGGATAACAGTTTGTAAACTTTAGTTTTTACTTCGCTCAAGATCGATAGCTCCCAACAGTTACACTTGCATTTATCTTGTGACAAGAGGACAAGGCTCATAACATCTCCCGTCTATGTTACCACAGATTTGAGGCGATGCCAATAGCCCCGTCGATTGTCACCCTTTTACAAACTTGGAATTGACAAAAAGAAAATCTCATGCTATCATATATAAAATTCCAAAGGGAGTAAGGCTCATGCGGCAATTTGATATGACAAATTCATATTATTATTCCTATTCGTCCGTAGTGTATTATCACAACGGGCTTTCGCTCTATATGCGAAATTAGGATGAAATAACACATCCGCGTTTAGTATATAGCGACCTGGAAGCCGAAGAAGCTTTCAGGTCGTTTTTTATTTGATTGGAGTGGGCGTTTATGGACAATGTTGAAAAAATCGAGCTAATTAAAAACGGGGCTGTTCAGATTTATTCAGAGCAGGGATTAACCGAAAGGTTACAAAGTGGCAAGACTCTGACAATCAAACTCGGTGCCGACCCGAGCCGTCCTGACCTTCATCTGGGGCATTCAGTCGTGCTGCGAAAGTTGAAGCTGTTTCAGGAACTAGGGCATAGAGTTGTATTCGTAATCGGTGATTTTACCGGCATGATCGGTGATCCAACCGGAAAGAGCAAAACACGCCCTGCACTCACCATAGAAGAAACAAGGGAAAGCGGCGCAAGCTATTTCAAGCAGGTGACAAAGATTTTAGACCCCGAAATGACAGAGATCGCCTATAACTCCAAATGGCTTTCTAAGATGAATTTTTCCGATGTTATCAGTCTCTGTTCAAAGTACACGGTTGCAAGGATATTAGAGCGTGACGACTTTAAAAACCGTCTTGCACAAAATCAACCCATTTCAATGCACGAGCTCTTATATCCGCTGATTCAAGGTTATGATTCTGTGGCATTACATGCCGATATCGAGGTAGGCGGAACCGACCAGACCTTCAATCTTCTCGTAGGACGGGCATTGCAGGCTGATTACGGTCAACCTCCGCAGGAGGTTATCACCTTTCCACTTCTCGTCGGTCTTGATGGTAAAGAAAAGATGAGTAAATCATTGGACAATTATATAGGCATTGATGAGCCGGCTGATGTAATGTTTGAGAAAGCTATGAAAGTACCGGACAATCTTCTGCTTGATTATTTTGTGCTTACCACAGACACTTTAAAATCCGATGCTGAAACGGTGATAAATCATGACATGCGGGCTGCGCATCTCACTTATGCGTTCATGATTACGGAAATGTATCATGATAAGGCATTGGCCGAAAACGCCAAGCAAAGGTATCTGCAGGTGGCCGGAGGTACGGCGCCTACGGAAATAGCCGAATTTTGTGTGAATGAGACGGACATAACGCTTTGCGAATTATTGAAGCAGGTCGGGTTCGCCGCTTCCAACGGAGAGGCGCGCAGGAATATCACTGCCAGGGGCGTTAAGATTAATGGCATAACGGTCGAAGACCCAATGCTTAAAATATCTGTAACAAAGCCGTTTGTGCTTCAATTTGGCAAAAACAAGTTCACAAGAATAATGAGAAACATTTAATAATGTTATGACGAGGCGTAGGCATTCCCAATCGGATACACAAAATAAAGCACAAATCCGAACCCTTCTCCAACGGAGACAAGGCTCGGATTATTTGTGTTTGGGCTGCTCTGCCATAAAAACGCCATGCGCTACAACACGCGCAGTAAAAGCGCCCATAGCGGTAAAGCTATAGGCGCGTCTTTGCTGTGGCACTTCGCCGCTGAAAGGTCTGGTCATAGAAGATATCGGCAAAAACTTTTCATTTTGCTCAAAAGGGAAGAATGCTCATGATTCCGGCTTCTTTTATTGTATTTCCTCCCCAAATCGCATTGGACAAACAGTTCTGCATTTATTACAGTTGACGACATTAAAACCTCTGGCATTGATTCCATATGTATATGGTCTACATTTCGCCTGATTTACACAACCGACATTCAAGGCTTGAGTCGGACAGCTTTGAATGCATAGGCTGCATCCGGCAATACAAATATTCTTGGCAAGTGGGTCAGATTCAAGATCGAGATCAGTAAGGATTGCTCCCAAGGTCAGTAAATTACCGTACTCCCTGTTTAAAAGCAATGTGCTTTTGCCCAGTGTTCCAAGCCCGGCGAGCACGGCGGCATGTTTCATGGATATCAAGCCGCGCCCTTCCATTTTTTCGGCATCCCAATATTCATAAGGATCGTCCGAGGGAAGCGGTACAGCGTAACCGCCGTAGAGCCTTTCAATTTCTTTTGCCGTTCTAAACGCGACCCAGTCAACCTTCGGACAGGTACTATTGTTGAAATAACCATATATTAGCCCAGGGTCGACCTTGGTCAATCCTTTTGGCAGCGCAATTCCAAATACGATGACCGATTTGCAATCTGGGAAAATATCTTTTGGGTGAAACCCTTCAGGTGCTTCAGAAAAACGGTCGATATTAGCAAATCCACACACATCTGCGCCCGAGCTCATAATGTAATCTCTGATTTGTTTCTTCATACCCCAAGCCTTCTTACATGCCAATTGTAGAAACATGAATTAAGTATAACACAAATTTACTTCAGCGGAAACCAAAAACTCCATATGCGGGTTCATCCCCTGACACATGGAGCTTTCATAAAAGGCAACCTGAAAAACGGTTCGATTTCAGCCAGATCATAAAGTATTTCGGCAGAATGCCCGGATTAAAAGAGCTGATGTCGGAAATACGCATCAGAGCATTTTAAAAGGCGAAATCGAGCGAATACTAAAAAATCTATGTCATCTTTAAAACGCTAAAAAAGGGGCGCACTTTTTCAGCCCGAAACGCACGGAGAGCATCTGCCATTACGACAGGTGCTCTCCGCCTTATCATCCGTTCGGATTTCTCTGGGTTTATACGAGCTGTCCCGGGAACTTCAGCTTTTCCTTCGAAGGAAACTGCGCGTCGAAGGCTTCTATGTCGGCGCCTTCGCAATCGTAGCCATCCGGATCGGTATAGGTTCCCGTTATCCCGTCGAGGAAGCCGTCTTCCAATTCCTTTATAAGAAAGTAGGGAACAGCCTCTTCTCTTGGCTCCGCATAATAGTGAATACCGCTCGTACTTGCTACCACAAATCCGGATTTACCGTAAAAACCGATATTGCCGGTAATAGCGAGTGCTCCTGCGCCGAGTTCTTTTGCTTTTTTCTTCGAATGCCGCAAAAGGATTGTGCCGTAGCCTTGGCGCTGGAAGTCGGGAGCCACACTGATTGGGCCGAATGTCATAATGGGGATGCTTCTGCCGTCATCCGAATGAATTTCAACATGCGCATACATGACATGGGCAATCATTTTCCCTTTTGCCAGAAGGCATAGGCTCAGCTCCGGAATAAAATCGGGGCGCGTACGATAACGGTGCAGGACATAGTGCTCCACGCATCCCGGACGGTAAACGTTCCAAAATGCTTCTCGCGTTAAGTTTTCAACTTCACTGTAATCGGCGCTTGTTTCGGGGCGGATCGTGTAGTCATTTTTCACGGTGTTATCCTCCTAAAATTGTTGACCATCAATATTGGGAGGTGTTGCGGAGATCATTTACGCAAACCTCCCGGTCAGCGCACAATCTCCAAAGTGTTGCTCTTCTTCAAATAGCATTCTCCTGAGTTTCAATTCAATCTTTCGATTGTACATACAGTGTAGCAGAAATATGCGAACAATTCAATCATGCTTTGGCGTTGTGACAGAGGGAAATTGAGAAATCATAAATAGTGCGCATGGTCAGCCCAAAAATGCACTAGGTGGCTATCGTCAATCCAATGGCGGAAGCCTGTATAGTGTGCACTTCTCTGAAACAGACGCAGTAAACGCGGAATAAAAGGCGCATAGATTTGCCACGAATGGCTTATTTATACGCTTATTCTTGGCAAGTCTGGTCAGAAAAGATATGCGGTATTGCTTCGCAGTTTGCTCATTAGTCGCCGTTAGGGTTGATATTCAGTTTGTTACAATGTGCTTTGTCGTATTAGGTAAATTCAACGATTCGGTTTTAAAGAAAGAGGGATACGCTTTGAGATTCGGTAAATCTTTAATGGGTATCCATTCCAAATACTCTTTAAAGCCGCAGGAGCTGCTTTCCTTTTTTACTTCATTTGGGTTAACGGGTTTCATTAAAAAGTAAAGAGAAATTTCATGGTTGTCAAATTCATTTTCAATAAAAAAGTTTTCATTGATGAATAACAGCCGATCTATGCTGCACTTGATCCCTGCTTCCTCATACACCTCACGAATAACCGCTTGTTCGGCTTGCTCCCCTAAATGAACTGCACCGCCTATAGAATAGCAATAATCTACATTATCAGCTGTCACCATTAAAATGCGATTATCATTCATGATTACTGCCGCCGCCCTATATCTAAATTTGCAATTGCCATCTTGGAAAGCACAGTTATGTTCCATGATATGCCTCTCACTTTCACATCATATAAATAATATGAATCAAGTATAGCACAAATTCTCTTCGGCAGAAAACAAAAAACTCCATGTGCAGGTTCACCCCCTGATACATGGAGTTTTTATGGTAAGTCTGGTCATAAAAGATGCAAGGTAAATGTGTGGGCATTAAAGGCAACGCCCTCCACCAAAGTGAAGGGCGCGTCATGCCTCCAGTGCAACTGGTGCGGGTAACAGGAATCGAACCTGCACGCCTTACGGTACAAGATCCTAAATCTTGCGCGTCTGCCAGTTCCGCCATACCCGCATATCCGATACAACGGGATTATACCATACTTGCGGGCGCCGGGCAAGGGTTTTATCCGCGCACGACGGTGTAAACACCGTTGATCTTCCCAAGCTTTGCGATGACATTCTGAAGCTGCTCGCTCGAGTCGGCGTCGATGGTGAGCGTGATCGCGGCGTCGCCCGTCTTGAGCTCGCGCGCGGTGGCGGCGTGGATCATCACATGCATCGTGGAGAGCGCGCCGGTCACATCCGCGAGCAGGCCGTAGCGGTCGGAGGCGGTGATCAGCAGCGAGGCCTTGAAATTGCGCCCGGCGCCCGCTGTCCAGTGCACACGCACCCAGCGCCCCTCGTATTCGTCGTTCTTGAGGTTTTGCACGACGTTCGGGCAGTCGAATTTATGCACGGAAACGCCGAAGCCGCGCGTCACGAAGCCGATGATGCGGTCGCCGGGCAGCGGGCTGCAGCAGCGCGCAAGCTTGACAAGGCAATTCTCGATCCCTTCCACAACAATTCCCTCGGCGTTTTGCTTCACGCTCGGAGCATCGGTGGGCGGAAGGACTACGGGCTGCATCGCCTTCTGGTATTCCTCGCGCACGCGCGGCATGATCTTTGAAAGCACCAGGCCGCCGTAGCCGATAGCGGCGAACATTTCGTCGGTGGAATTGAAATGCTGCCTGCGCGCAAGGCTTTGGGTGAATTCGTCAAACTGCCCCGCGTCGAGCAGGATGCCGCTGCGCCGGAATTCCTTTTCAAGCTCGGCGCGGCCCTCCACGATGTTTTCGTCGCGGCGTTCCTTCTTAAACCATGCCCGGATCTTGTTGCGCGCCTCGCTGGTCTTGACGATCTTGAGCCAGTCACGGCTCGGGCCGCGGTTTTGCACGGAGGAGGTGATGATCTCGACGATGTCGCCGTTCTGCAGATTGTAGGTGATCGGCTCGATCTTGCTGTTCACCTTGGCGCCCGTCATGCGGTTGCCCACCGCGCTGTGGATGGCATA
Source organism: Clostridia bacterium (assembly GCA_031292115.1). Taxonomy (GTDB): domain Bacteria; phylum Bacillota; class Clostridia; order Oscillospirales; family Ethanoligenentaceae; genus JARLHS01. Next base: position 8,882 of record JARLHS010000023.1, read on the forward strand.
GGCAAAGTCGATCGTCGTCGAGCCCGCGGGGAGGTTGATGACATCGCCGCGGGGCGTGAGCACATAGACCTCGTCGGGGTTGAGGTCGGTCTTGATCGTGCGCATGAAATCCTCGGCGTCCTTGGCCTCCTGCTGCAGCTCGAGCAGCTGGCGCACCCACTCGAGCTTCTGGTCGAGATTATCCTTGCCGGCGATGCCGAGCTTGTATTTCCAGTGGGCCGCGATGCCATATTCCGCAGTGTGGTGCATTTCCCAGGTGCGGATCTGTACCTCGAACGGGATACCGTCCTTGCTGAGCACGGTGGTGTGAAGCGACTGGTAAAGATTCGACTTCGGGGTGCTGATATAATCTTTAAAGCGCCCCGGGATGGGACGCATCATATCGTGGATGATGCCGAGGATGTTATAGCACTCGTTGACGGTGTCGACGATCACGCGCACGGCATAGACGTCGTAGATCTCGTCGAACGATTTGCCCTGCTGATAGATCTTGCGGTATATGCCGTAGATGCTCTTGACGCGCCCCTCGATGAAGACGTTCACGCCCACCGAAGAAAGGCGCTCGCCGATAAGCTTCTTGATATTTTCAAGGAAAGCCTCGCGCTCCTCGCGGCGGCGTTCAAGCGCGATTTCGATCTCGTTGTACGCCACAGGGTCGAGCACGCGCAGCGAGATATCCTCAAGCTCCTCCTTGATGGTGCGGATTCCGAGCCGGTGCGCCAGCGGCGCGTAGATTTCCATGGTTTCAAGCGCCTTTTCGAGCCGCTTTTGCTCTGTCCAGCCCTCGACCGTGCGCATATTGTGAAGCCTGTCCGCGAGCTTGATGAGTACGACGCGGATATCCTTGGCCATGGAAAGCAGCATTTTGCGGATATTCTCCGCCTGCTGCTCCTCGCGCGTATAAAGCGGCACGCGGCCCAGCTTTGTGACGCCGTCGACGAGCAGCGCGACATCGGAGCCGAACTGCTTCTCGATCACGGACAAGGCGGTGCCGGTATCCTCCACCACATCGTGCAGCAGCGCGGCGATAATGGAATCGGTGTCAAGCCCGAGCTCGACCAGAATCTCCGCCACCGCCACCGGGTGCCGCACATACGGCCCGCCCGAGCGGCGAGTCTGCCCGCTGTGAGCGAGCGACGCCATCTCGAACGCTTTTTGGATGCGTTCGAGGTCATAGGAGCGCCCGCTCTGCTCCAGTTTTATCCGCAGACTTTCAAAAATCTCATCCATTCCGTTCGTTGCCTTCCGCCACTTTCAGTTTTTTAAGTATTTTCGACTGCTCCAGCTCCATCCGCACACCGGCGTTGACGGCGACGGAGATGCGCCCCTGCCGCTCGGCCCTGCCGACAAGCCCACCCTCCTCGAAAACATCCAGAATAACGCGCAGCTTGAAAGGGCCGAGGCCGGAGCGCTCCGCCTCGCTGAGAGCGTCGTCGAGAAAAACGCCCTGCGCGCCCGCCGGCCGGAGAAACCGGTAAACCGCTTCGAAATCCGTACGGACGGGGTACAGCGCCTCCGGCACGCCGAGGCTTTCACGCTCGGTAAATATCTGGTAGAGGTCGGGCTCCTCCTGCGCCGGGCGCAGATCGCGTATGAGCACCGAAAGCCGCTCGGTGCCGTTGTAGACATCCGCATCCAGCGAAACGGCGAGATCGACGCAGTCCCCCGCAGCGGGCTGAAAATCCGCCCTGGCGGCGTTGAAAAGCATCGCTGTAAACGGCCTGCCGGAGAAAACGAGCGCGACGCGCAGATGCTTCCCCTCCTTGACGGGGGTAACGCTCTTGACGAGCGCGCCCGAAATCAGGAAGAGCGGGGCGGGGTTGCCGCTGCCGCACGGCTCAAGCAGCATCGCATGCTTTGCCGTTTTGAGCGTGAGCTCGCCCGGCGCGAGTGCGCATTCGAGCTCAAGAACGCTGTGCGGCGGCTCGGGCTGCTCAAATGCGTAATCAAACATCGCTCCGCGGAAATCCTCCAGCAGCTCGGCCCGGATCGTGAAACCCGCCGCGAGCTCGTGGCCGCCGTATTTCACGAGCAGGTCGCTGCAGGCGCTGAGTGCCTTGAAGATATCAAACCCCGGAAGGCTGCGGCACGAGGCGCGGCCTTCATCGCCGTCGAACGATATGAGGATGACCGGCTTGAGATAGCTCTCGGCGATGCGCGCGGCCACGATGCCGATGACGCCGTTGTGCCAGCCCTCGCCGCTGAGAATAATCACGGGCGCCTCGATGAGCTCGGGATCCTGTCCGCTCATTTCATGCGCTTCGGCGAGGATGGCGCCTTCGGTTTCCTGCCGCAGGCGGTTGTTTTCATTGAGCGTCTGCGCAAGCTCCGCGGTGCGTTGCGTATCATCGGTCGTCAGCAGCTCGAGCGCCTCGCCCGCAGAGCTCATGCGGCCGCAGGCGTTGATGCGCGGCGCGAGCGTGAAGCCGAGCAGCGACGCCGTGACTGGCCTGCCGCCGGCCCCCGAAGCGTCGATCAGCGCGCGGATTCCGGGATTCCCCTGCTTTGCGATCCGCTTGAGCCCATATTTGACGATGGCCCTGTTTTCCCCCGTGAGCGGCACAACGTCCGCCACCGTGCCGAGGCAGGCAAGGTCGCCGTAGCGGGCGAGCATCTGCTGTGTGCCGCATCCCTCGAGCGCGCAGGCAAGCTTTAGGGCCACACCCACGCCCGCGAGCTCGCGGAAGGGGTATTCGCTCCCGGGCAGCTTCGGGTCGACGACCGCGCAGGCTTCGGGCAGCAGGTCGCGCGGGCGGTGATGATCGGTAATAATCAGGTCAAGCCCGAGTTCCCGGGCTGTTTGAGCCTCTTCGACGGCCGAAATGCCGGTATCCACGGTGACGGCAAGCGATGAGCCGAGCGCCGCGATCTTTTCGAGCGCCGCGTTGTTGAGGCCGTAGCCCTCGCCCTCGCGCTCGGGAATATAGCAGAAGACATCGGCGCCGCGGCCGCGCAGATAGAGCAGCAGCAGCGCGGCGGCGGTAACGCCGTCGACGTCGTAATCGCCATAGACGCAGATCTTCTCGCCGGCGTCAACGGCCCTGTTGATGCGCTGAGCGGCGGCCGCCATCCCCGTCAGCAGCAGCGGCTCACAGAAGCCGCCCGAAGCGGACAGAAAAAGCCGCGCCTCGTCGGGGCCGGTAAAGCCCCTGTTGGCAAGCAGCACGGCCAGCACGCGTGGGCAGCCGCTTTGCAGCAGCGCCTCCGTCGCGGCAGGCTGTTTTAAAAGCCATTCCCTTTGCGCCAAGACCTTCACTCCGATGTGATGCCGCTCCGCGCACGGTGCGGCAGAATATCTGTTGGATCACTGCGGCTTCGGGTGCTTACGCTGCTTTGAGGGCCGCGCAAAACGCCTTGTATCCGCCTGCCGATGCGGCAGCATGCCGGAATGCACCCGGCAAGCCTTATTTTAGCATCATTTGCCCAATTAATCAATAGAGCGCGGAATGCGCGCGGCGAGATAAAAATAGCTTTTATTCCGACAAAATTATGGTATAATAAAAAAACGGGGTACGGATTTACCGGCTATGCCCACGTTGATTATCCAAAAGGTTTAGGGTTGGGAGCGGCAGAATGAACGAACAAAACGAGCGGCACAGCGAAGAAATCATCGCGGGGCGCAATCCCGTCACCGAGGCGCTGCGCTCCGGCAGGGCGATCGACCATGTTCTGATCGCGAAGGATACGGAGGGCGGGCCTCTGCTGCGCATCAGGGCGCTCTGCCGCGAACGCGATATCGTTGTCAAGGATACCGCGCGCGCCAGGCTGGATGCGCTGTGCGGCGGGCTGAACCATCAGGGTGTCGCGGCCGTCGCCGCGGCGCATGAATACGCCTCTCTCGAGGATATTTTAGACGCAGCGCAGCGCAGGGGAGAGCCGCCGTTCCTGGTCATTGCCGATGAAATCAGCGACCCGCAGAATCTCGGCGCCATCATCCGTACGGCCGAGGCGGCAGGCGCGCACGGCGTCATCGTGCCGAAGCGCGGCGGGGCCGGGCTCACGGCGATCGTGGCGAAGGCTTCGGCGGGCGCGCTCGAATATCTGCCCGTGGCGCGCGTTTCAAACCTCGTTTCAACGGTGGAGGAGCTCAAAAAGCGCGGCGTCTGGATCTATGGCGCCGACATGGGCGGCAGGCCTGTTTTTGAAACGGATCTTTCCGGTGCCGCCGCGATTGTCGTCGGCTCGGAGGGCGCGGGCATTTCGCGCCTGCTGCGTGAGAAATGCGATTTTCTCATCTCTCTGCCCATGAAGGGGCATATCACCTCGCTTAATGCATCGGTCGCCTGCGGAATCATCCTCTATGAAGCGGTGCGGTGCCGCGAAAACAAAGGAAAAGCGACCAAATGATTGCCGCTTGACGATTGGGGGAGACATGATGACGGCAATGGAAAAGGAAAAGGCCGGGCCTGCCGTGAGCTTTGCGGCGCTTGAGCAGGATGACCGTGCCGATACCGAGCAGGAATCACGCGCTGAGGTCTCCGACGGCCTGGCAGGAGGCGTCGAGTACGAGACGGAGGATCAGGCGCGAGTAATCCTCCTCACGCAGAAACGGCGCGTCCTGCTGCTCGCGCTGAAGTTCGCCGGCGTGCTGATCCTGACGGCGGCGCTCGTCTGCCTCGAATGCGCGTCCCTGCTGCTTATTCCGGTCTCGCTGCTGCCAGCCGGCATACGCGGGGGGTTCGGCTTCAACACCGCCTGCCTCACGCTACTCTGCGCAGCCGGTTTTTTATGCCCGTCCGTCGCTTTCGGCGGCCTGCGTGGCCTCTTCAAATTTCGCGCCACCTGCGATGCTTTCACCTCACTTGCCTTTTACGGGGCTGTTCTTTACGGGCTCTGGCTGCTTGCGCGGCCCTCGGCAACGACACTGAGGGGGTTTTTCCCAACGGCTGCCGCGGCGGGCGTCTGCCTTTGCTTCTGCCTGCTGGGTAAGCTGCTGATTGCCGTACGAGTTAAAAACAGCCTGATGCTGCTTTCGGAGCACGACACCTTCCGTGCCGCCGAGCGTCTTTGCGGCGAAGAGCCCGCCGGCGTGCTGGTGCGCGGGCTCGACCTGCCCGACCCGGTCGTCTGCAACCCGCAAAAGGCGGTATTACTGACAAAGTATATCAAAAATGCGTATGCGGCCGCTCCGTTTGACGGCACCGCACGTTTCCTTGCGCCGTTCATCCTGCTGGCTGCGGCCGCCGCTGCGGTGCTGAGCTGGTATCTCAGCCGCAGCGTGGAGGACGCCGTGGCCATGTTTTCCATCGCCTGCTGTATCGGCGCCCCCGTCACGGGCGTGCTTTCCTCAAGCCTGCCGATGTGGCGTGCCTGCGGCAGGTTGCGCAAAAAAGGAGCGCTGCTCACGGGCTGCGGCACCGTGGCGGAGTTTTCGGATGTCAACGCGTTCGTCGTCGATATCAAAAGTATTTTTCCGGAGGGAACGGTCTCGCTTTCGGGCATAAAATCCTTCGCCGGCAGGGCCATCGACGATGCGATTGTCGATGGCGCGTCCCTTGCCTGCGCCGCGGGCGGCCCGCTTGGGGACGTTCTGATGCAGGTTCTGGGCTCGTCGGAGATGCTGCGCAGTGTGGAAGGGCTCGAATGCATCGATGGCAGGGGGCTTTGCGGCTGGGTGAACAGCCACCGCGTTCTGCTCGGCAGCCGCGAGCTGATGCGGCGTTTCGGCATTGAGACCCCGTCGCACGATTATGAGGCCAAGGTGGCGCAGGCCGGCGACGAGATGGTTTACCTCTCGGTTTCGGGCGAGCTGACCGGGATGCTGATGCTGCATTATAATGCCAGCAAAGGCGTGGCACACGCGCTCAGGCGGCTGCAAAGGCTCGGCGTCGCGCTGCTTGTTTCTACCACCGATCCGAATATCACCTGCACACTGCTTGCCGAGCGTTTTAAGCTCGATATCCGCGGTATCAAGATCCTTGACGAGCAGGAGCGCGCGCTGCTGCAAACGACGGCGGAAAACGGCCGCGCCAAGGCCGGGCTTGCCTTTATGGACGGCGCCGCGGCCTACGCGTGCGCGGTGACCGCCTGCATCAAGCTGCGCGGCACGATCAGCGTTTCGCTGATCATACAGGTGATCGGCTGCGCAATGGGCATTGCCTTTGCCTTCTATATTGCGTTCACCCGCACGGCCGGCGACGTTACCGTTTTGCAGCTGCTCGCGTTTCAGGGCATCTGGGCGCTGCCCGTGCTGCTCATTTCGGTATTCAGAAGGCACTGAGCGATACATATGTATCACTTCCATACATAAATACTCATATTTGATAGAAACAGTGATAAAATCGCAGTTCCTATCCCCGCCGAAAGCGGGGCGCAATAATGCAAATCTATCGATAACAGTACAAAAAGGGGATTCGTGCGGCCTTGCGCAGTCGTCCCCTTTTAAAATCGGATCGCCTATTTCGGCGATTTTGCGTTGTTTTTATAAGAGCCTTTTGAAATTCGCTTTGTTTCCTTTAGATTCTGGGTCTTGTTTTCACCGGTTCTGCCGGTTTTATTTTTGCCCATTTTGGCTTTTCTCACCTGCCTGTGCTGTTAAGATTGCATTTACATGGGCTTGATAAATTCCTGAGTCCAGTAAAGCGTGCCATTACTTGATTTTGCGCAGCCGACACCGATCTGCGTGTACATAGCGCCCAGAATGTTGGCGCGATGCCCCGGCGAATTCATCCAGTCGGTCATGACCTGCTGTGCGGTGCGCTGGCCCATCGCGATGTTTTCGCCTGCCGCCGAAAAGCGGATGCCGTAGTGCTGCATCATCGTAAAGGGCGAGCCGTAGGTGGGCGACGTGTGGCCGAAGTATTTTTTGTTGATCATATCCTGCGATTTCAGCCGCGCCACATAAGAAAGCGTCGAATTCACCTTAAGCTGCTGCAGCCCGTGTTTCGCCCTCTGCTGGTTTACGAGCGTAACGACCTGGCTTTCCATCGTCGTGACGCTGCTGGCGTTCGGAATCGTCAGTTTCTGCCCCGCTTTGAGCTTTGAAGCGTCCTTGATCTGCGGATTTGCTTTTTGCAGCTGGGATACGCTGATCTGATATTTTGTGGCGATCTTCCACATGGTGTCGCCGGATTTTACCACATAGGTGACAGCCTGCGCCGCAATTGACAACGTGAATATGCAGCAGAAAACAAACGCGGCAACGGATTTTCTGAAGCCTGTTTTCAAAGCGGTTCGCCTCCCTGTGCCGATTTGCATAAGATTTTCCAGATACGCTTCCGGGCAAACCTCATCGGTTTCGTATCAGAAACAATGAAGCGGTCAATTCGGTTTGCCAATACTGTGCGCCATTTTAAATGGCCACATTATTAGTATGAATCCTTTGGCGCCGAATATTTGAGGATTGTTTTTGTTAAAATGGAAGATCAGAAATTAAATTTTTATACCGGCATGGGACAGAGAAAGATTTCATCATAAAACGGAGCTGCAATGCTAACCGGCGTTGCAGCTCCGTTTTAACTCTGGGTGATATTAACAGTTTATCGATTACGGAAAATCAAAGAAATTGCTTTCACTGTTCTGCCCGTCGCTTTGAGAGTTGGGGGAGGTAGTGGTGGGCGTGGTGTTGCCGCGATCCTCCATCAAGCTGACGGCAACGGTAAAGGTCTGTGCCGTCCCGTTGGTGGCGCGGCAGATCGTAAGCGTAATGGTCTGCCCGACCTTGTATTTGCTTTCTTCCGTGAGAAGGTCGCTGAACGCCGTAACAGACTTGCCGTTCACCTTGGTGATAATATCATTCTTTTGAAGGCCCTTTTTGGCCGCGTTGCTGCTCGGGTCAACCGCTGTGATGAGCAGACCCTGCGGCAGATTATAGAGCTTCGCCTGATATTCGTCGAAAACCTGGCAAGAGATGCCCAGCTTGACACGGTCTTTGACATAGCCGTATTTAGTGATGCTGTCGATGACGGGCTTCGCGACGTCGATCGGGATGGAGAAACCGATCCCCTCATAGTCGACGTCGGATATCTTGGCGGCATTGATGCCTACGATCTGGCCGTACATGTTGACGAGCGCCCCGCCCGAATTGCCCGGGTTGATGGAGGCATCCGTCTGGAGATAGGTCATGTTGTAGCCGGTGTCGGTGGTGATGGTGCGGTTGAGCGCCGAGATAATGCCCTGAGTGACGGTTTCGGCCAGCTCAAGCCCGCCGGGATTGCCGATGGCGATTACAGGGTCGCCTACCTCAAGCTGGCTGGAGTCGCCGAAGGTAGCAGCCGTAAGGCCCGTGGCACTGAACTTAAGCACGGCGAGGTCGGTGCGCGCATCGGTGCCGACAAGCGTCGCGGCGTACTTGGTGCCGTTCTGGAGCACGACCTGGAATTTATCCGCGCCCGTAACGACGTGGTTATTTGTGATGATGTAGCCGTTAGAGCTCATGATAATGCCGGAGCCTTCGCCGGTCTCACCGATCTGATTGAGCGAATAGTCGATGATGCCCACGACGCTCGGCAGCACCTTCTTGGCACACTGCTGCACCGAAAGCCCGCCCGCCAGCGTTGTCGTCGACGGCGTGCCCGGCTGGCTGACAATGTTCAGCGTCGGGCCGCTGTTATTCACCTTGCCCGTCGTCATGGTCGAGCTCGTGGAGCTGTTGCTCAGGCCAGCTACGAGGCCGCCGGATATGCCGTTTTTGGAAATGCTGTAAATGCCGAACGCCGCCAGTCCGATGACGGCAACGCCGAAAACGGAGCAGATGGTGATCACAAAGGTGGTGAGGCCTTTTTTCTTTCCCTTCTTGTGGCTGGAATCCAGTGCTTTTTGATAATCGTCATAGTTCCATTTATACTGCACGTTGCCGCCATATGGGGTATAATCCGGGGTGCGGCCGTTCTGCGATGACGAAGACGCAGCCTGATCGTCGGGCTGTGAAGAGATGTCGTTCGGGTCGCGGTATGTTCCGGAATCCTCCGGTTGCTTCGGATTGTTTTCGTCTCCGTAAAACATCATTGTTACCTCCAATTGCTTTTTGCCTATGATAGGGCAATTATACTATCAAAATATTAATAAATAATAAACACAGTTGCAACAAAATATGAAATCATTTTAAATTTTCTCTTCAGATCAGCTTGAGCGTGAAAACGAATTCACAGAACTGACCCTCGACGCTTTTGACGACGATATCCTCGCCCATGAGCAGCAGCGTGGATTTGACGATATACAGCCCGAGGCCGATGCCGTTGCGGTCAAGCCCGCGCGACTTGTCGGTTTTATAAAACCGGTCGAATACAAAGGGCAGGTCTTTTTCGGGGATGCCCATGCCGGTGTTTTTGATACCGATGTAGAGTCTGCCGTCGGAAGGAGCCGCGTTGATTTCTATGCTGCCGTTATCATTTGCAAATTTGACGGCATTATCAATCAGATTGTAAATGATACGGTGTGTAATGTCGGGGTCCGCATTCACCAGCAGCGCGTCGTCGAGGCCGCTGGCGCTTACCGAGAGGCCCTTGTGGTCAATCTGCTTTTCAAAGCCGATCAGCACCCGGCGGATCGTTTCGGCCGCGTCAAAATCCGTTTTGCTAAACGTAAACGAACCCGCCTCCAGGCTTGCGATATCGAGCAGCGAGCGTACAAGCCTTGAAAGCCGCTTGATCTCATCCGAAACAATATGCAGATAATGATTCTGCTGCTCGGGCGGGATGGTGCCGTCGAGGATGCCGTCGACAAACCCCGCGATGGAGGTCATCGGCGTTTTCAGCTCGTGTGAAACATTGGCCACAAAGCTCCTGCGCATATCTTCGAGCGAGGTCAGCGAAGAAGCCATATTGTTGAAGGCCGAGGCAAGCTGGCCGATCTCATCTTTGTCATATACCGGCACGCGCTTTGAAAAATCGCCCTTCGCAAAGCTTTTGGCTGCCGCGCTCATCTCGCGCAGCGGCCTGACAAGCCGCGCCGTCACGAGCGAAATGATGACAAACGAGAGCAGCAGCACGATCAGCGAGCAGATGATGAAGATGCGC
>JARLHS010000024.1 GCA_031292115.1 Clostridia bacterium
CCGATACTCCGAAGAATTTGAAAGGCATGGTAGCAGAATATGTGGACGGTCATTTATATGGCGCAAACGAAGGACATGGTGCTCAAAGTGCAGGATCTGCTCGCGGCCCAGGGCCTTGCCGTGCGCACGAGGCCGGTCGGTGAGAACGGCGACAGCGGGTTTTTTGAAATACTCGTGCCCGAGACCGAGGTTCAGCTTGCACATACGATTCTCATTAAGAACGGAATTTGAACGGATACAAAATTTACGCGCTTTTTCCCTGACACTTTGTTAATTAATTTAAAATTTCATGCCGATAGGTATTGACCACTTTGTTAATCAATTATATAATGTAATGAGTAATTATGAAATGGTGATAGAACATGGAAAAACCTATGAGAACAATCGGTGTTCTGACAAGCGGCGGCGACGCGCCGGGCATGAATGCTGCCATCAGGGCGGTAACAAGGACAGGCATTTCGATGGGCCTTCGTGTGGTCGGCATCCGGCGCGGCTATAACGGCCTGATTGCGGGTGATTTACTCGAGATGAACCTCCGCAGCGTTTCGGATATTATCCACCGCGGCGGGACGATGCTGTTTACCGCACGCAGCCCCGAATTCAAGACAGAGGAAGGTATGCAGAAGGCTATCCGCGTCTGCCGGGAAACGGGCATCGACGGCATTGCCGTCATCGGCGGCGACGGCTCCTACCGCGGCGCCTCCGACCTTTCGGCGCGCGGCATTCCCTGCATCGGCTTGCCGGGCACCATTGACAATGACATAGCCTGCACCGAGTATACGATCGGCTTTGACACGGCGCTCAACACCGTCATGCAGATGATAGACCGCCTGCGCGACACCACCGAATCCCACGACCGCTGCAGCGTTGTGGAGGTTATGGGCCGTGACGCGGGCTACATCGCGCTGCATTCCGGTATTGCCGTCGGCGCCACCACCGTGATCGTACCGGAGGTGCCGTTTGACATAGAGAAGGATATCATCTCGAGGATGCAGACAGCGCAGGGCTCCGGCAAGAAGCATTTTATCATCGTTATCTGCGAAAACATCTGCAACGTCAGCGATCTTTCCCAAGATATCGAGAAGCGCACCGGTATCGAAACAAGGGCGACCATCCTCGGCCATGTGCAGCGCGGCGGCTCGCCGACGGTGCGTGACCGCGTTATCGCCTCCCAGATGGGTTTCCACGCCGTCGAGCTGCTCGCCAAGGGCATCGGCAACCGCGTTGTCGCCATGAAAGACGACCACATCGTGGATTACGACATTTTTGAGGCGCTGCGCATGAAAAAACCGTTTGACCGCCAGCTTTTTGAAATCGCCCACACCATCAGCATCTGACGCGGCATTGAGTGGCCTGACTGATTCCTGCAATCAGCATGGAATTGTGATACTTTCACCCTTTGCACGATACCTTAAATTTAATTGAACCTTAAACACTGCAAGAAAATCACGGGGCAATCCGTGATTTTTTTTGCAGCAGGCGCCGTGTTTAGTATTACGGCTGCAGGTTTGGCTGCTTCTCCGCTATGATTATCGTGGTATTTCCCATTCTCCATACCATCTCTGCATTTTGAAAGCCTGCTTTTCTTAACAGGGCGATTTGATTGCCCACAGTGCACGGCGTATCGTAATGGCAGAATTCGCCGTCGGGGATATTCTGCTCTTTGCGTATACGTTCATTTTCGCTAAAATAAAAATCCTCATCCTTTTGCTCGGTAATCATGTAGTCGCCCTCTATGTATTTACCGCCTGGCTTGAGCGCATAATAAACTTTTGAATACAGTTTGATTTTGTCCGCATGGGAAAAGTGGTACATGGTCTGAAAGGATATCGCCGCGTCATATTTTTCAATTCCGAATTCGCAGTCAAAATAGCTCGCCTTGATAAGCGTTAAATCTTTGTCGGGGTGCTTTTGTTTGAGCTTGTCAAGCATTGCCTGTGTCAGGTCTATACCTGTGACCGTGATTTTCGGCTTTATCCTGAATATTTCATCAAGTTCCAGCCCCGTGCCGCAACCCAGATCCAGCAACTGAGCCACATTGCCCGGTATCAGCCCTGCCATTCTGATATAGCCCTGCCGGCAACCTTCAACGTCGTTCATCATGTGCTCATCGTAGCCATTTAAACGGGCAGTAAAGAAGTCACTCATCCGCTCAACAGACATTTTATCTCTCCATTGATCCAATATCATACTCTGCATCTTAAAGTATAGTCTCATTATAGAATAAAAACTCATGCAGGTAAATAACGCATGCTGAATAAGTCGCTCTGCGGCTTATTATCGCTCCTGGCATCGGCGGGCGCGGGATGCGGCGCACACGGCAAATATTTCTTTACAATACCCCGCTTCAGTGATATAATGATAAACAATTCTGCTACCTTATGCCCGGCCCAGGGGTTAAGCTCCGATAGGAGAAACACCTGCCCTCCGCTGCGCGCAAGGCGAATAAAAAACGAGGTGTAAACATGCTCAAAGAGGAAAAGCAAACGGTTATTACCGCGAACCAGCTTCATGAAAATGACACCGGCTCGCCCGAAGTCCAGATTGCAGTGCTCACGGCGCGCATCAACATGCTCAACGGGCATCTGAAGGTGCACAAAAAAGATCATCATTCACGGCGCGGCCTGCTCAAGATGGTCGGCCACAGGCGCAATCTGCTCAACTATCTGATGAAGAAAGACATTAACCGTTACCGCGCGATCATCGAGAAGCTCGAATTGCGCAAATAACCCACCGCGAATGTGCGAGAAACGGCGGCGTTCCGCCGTTTCTCGTGTTTCTCTCGGCATTTGCCCACGCGCAGGTCTCGTTTTGAAGGGGATGCGCCCAAACAGCGCAGCCGGGTAAATATCGGCCCGCATACCAGTTGGCCGGTAGGATTTAGCAGTAAAGCGAATGTTTAAATCCGGTTCGTTTAAACATCGGCTTGATTGCTAAACCCCACTCCGGCCCCCTTGAAATAAATCATTAAATTCAGGGAGGCAAAATAATGGCACAGGAAAAAAGAATATTTGAAACCCAGTTTGCAGGGAAGAAGCTTGTGGTTGAAGCAGGCCAGCTCGCACAGCTCGCCAACGGCTCCTGCCTTGTTCGCTACGGCGAAACGGTCATCCTCGCGACGGCTACCATGTCCGCCAAGCCGAGGGACGGCATCGATTTCTTCCCGCTTTCCGTCGATTACGAGGAAAGGCTTTATTCCGTCGGCAAGATTCCGGGAAGCTTCATGAAGCGCGAGGGCAGGCCCTCCGAAAAGGCCGTGCTTGTCAGCCGCGTGATTGACCGGCCCGTCCGGCCGCTCTTCCCCAAGGATATGCGCAACGACGTCTCGGTCGTCATCACGGTTCTCTCCGTGGATCAGGATTGTCAGCCCGAAGTGGCGGGCATGATCGGCGCTTCGATCGCCATCTCCATCTCCAACATTCCGTGGGCAGGCCCCATCGGCGGCGCCGCGGTCGGCTATGTCGACGGCGAATATGTCCTCAATCCCGACGCCGCACAGCGTGAGAAGAGCAAGATGTACGTCACGGTGGCAGCCACCGAGCAGAAGATCGTCATGATCGAAGCCGGGGCCGATGAGGTAAACGAAGACATCATGTTTACCGGCATTATGAAGGCGCACGAAGAAATCAAGACCCTCGTCGCCTTTATCAAAGAGATCATCGGGCAGATCGGCAAAGAAAAAATCGGGTATGTTTCCGCGGCGGTTCCCGAGGAAATGGTGGAGCAGGTCAAGGCATTTGCGCTTGATGATATCCGTCAGGCACTTGACACCGACGACAAAAATATCCGCGAGCAGCGGCTCAAGCCCGTCTATGAAAAGGTTTTTGAGCATTTCGCCGAGCAGTATCCCAACTCCGAGTCAAAGCTGACGGAGTGCCTCTATAAGGCACAGAAATATGTCGTGCGCCGCTGGCTGCTCGACGACAAACGCCGCGTTGACGCTCGCGGCATTGATGAGATCAGGCCTCTTCACGCCGAAGTCGGCCTTCTTCCGCGCTGCCACGGCTCGGGGCTTTTCTCCCGCGGGCAGACACAGGTGCTTACGATCGCCACGCTTGGCGCCATCAGCGATCGGCAGATGCTTGACGGCATCGACACGGAAGAATTCAAACGCTATATGCATCACTATAATATGCCCTCCTGGTCGGTGGGCGAGACAAGGCCCTCACGTGGGCCGGGCCGCCGCGAAATCGGCCACGGTGCGCTCGCAGAGCGTGCGCTTGAGCCCGTCATCCCCTCTGAGGAGGAATTCCCTTACGCCATCCGCCTTGTTTCCGAGGTGCTTTCCTCCAACGGCTCCACATCACAGGGCTCCGTCTGCGCCTCCACGCTCGCGCTTATGGATGCCGGCGTGCCGATCAAGACGCCTGTCGCGGGCATATCCTGCGGCCTGATCACCGAGGGTGACAAGTGGATGACAATGGTGGATATTCAGGGCCTTGAGGATTTCTTCGGCGACATGGATTTCAAGGTGGCAGGCACGCACGAAGGCATCACCGCCATTCAGATGGATCTCAAAATCGACGGGCTCACACCCGCGATCATCCGTGAAGCGCTTGATAAAACACGCGCGGCGCGCATCTATATCCTCGACGAGGTCATGCTCAAGACGATCGACAAGCCGCGCGAAGAGCTTTCGCCCTACGCCCCCAAGATGATCACGACGCGCATCGAAGTCGATAAGATCCGCGAAGTCATCGGCACCGGCGGCAAGGTGATCCAGAAGATCTGCGCCGATTGCGACTGCAAAATCGATATTGAAGAAGACGGCCGCATTTTCATCGCCGCAGTCAATTCCGAAAACGGAGACCGCGCGCTGAAGATGATTGAAGCCATCGCCAAGGATCCGGAAGTCGGGGCCATCTTCAAAGGCAAAGTAACGCGTCTGATGACGTTCGGCGCGTTTGTTGAGATCGCTCCGGGCAAGGAAGGCCTTGTCCATATCTCAAGGCTCGACCTCAAGCGCGTTGAAAAAGTGGAGGATGTCGTCAAGGTCGGCGACGAGGTCATGGTCAAGCTCATCGAGATCGACAGCCAGGGCCGGCTCAACCTTTCGCGCAAGGATGCGATTATCGAGATCGAGGGCCTGCCGCCGCAGCCCGACGAGCCGATTCCCCAGCGCGACCACCGCGGCCCGCGGCCCGGCGGCGACCGGCACGACTTCAGGCGCTGAGCACCATCGCACAGCATCAGGGGCCCATCCGTCATTGAACGGACGGACCCCTTTTAATATTTCACTTGCAAAAGCACCTTTGGAAAGCTATTATTATAGTATCGTTTGTTTTGCGATGCGGCAGATTTTTGATTGCCAAAACAGATTGACATTTAAATTTAAAGGCGGTTGAAGCGTTTGGATATTTCGCTTATGCGCCGGATCGTCATAAAAGTAGGCACCTCCACGCTCACCCATGACACAGGCAAACTGAATATCAAGCGGATCGAGCGGCTGATCCGCGTGCTTTCCGATCTCAAAAACTCTGGGCATGAGGTCATCCTCGTTACCTCGGGGGCAATAGGCGTGGGCGTGTCGCGGCTGGGGCTCGCCGGGAGGCCCGAAGAAACGCGCGTCAAACAGGCGGCCGCCGCCGTGGGCCAGTGTGAGCTGATGGCGCTTTATAACAAGCTCTTTATGGAATACGGCCATGTCACCGCACAGATCCTCATGACGCGTATCATTACGGATCGCGACAACATGCGCAGCAATCTCACCAACACCTTTGACACGCTGCTTTCACTCGGCGTGATCCCGATCGTCAACGAAAACGACTCGGTCTCGGTCGAGGAAATCGAATGCGAAGACATCGCCTTCGGCGGCAACGACAAGCTTTCCGCGATCGTCGCGGATCTTATCAGAGCCGATCTTCTTGTGCTGCTCAGCGACATAGACGGCCTTTACGACCATAATCCGCAGCAGGATCCCGGCGCGCGGCTGATCCCCGTGGTATACAGGGTAGACGACCGCATACGTGCCTGCGCGGGCGGCGCAGGGTCGCAGCTCGGCACGGGCGGTATGGTGACCAAGCTGGAGGCCGCCGAGATTGCCTCGGCCGCCGGCATCGACATGATTATCATGGATGGCTCCGACCCCGCACGTATCTACGATATTTTTGAAGGGAAACAGATAGGGACGCTGTTCCCTGCAAAGAAGGTGTGACCATGCTTTCACTGGA
>JARLHS010000025.1 GCA_031292115.1 Clostridia bacterium
AAGACGGAAGTCATACCTCCGAGAAGATCCTTATTGTGGGGGGGGACACAAACGCTTCCAACTCTCTTTCCATCAGCAACACTGAATTTGACGGATGCGTTTATTTGCCATACGGCAAATTTCTTGCGAGCGGCACAGGTGCTATCACATCATGGACAAACGATTTAATTCCGCTTCCATCGAATATTACTCCTATTTTTTACGGAAGCTGCGTTACCCAAAGCGTTAATATCACCTATGACAACACCAATCTTTGGGGCGTGATATATTTAACCTTTGATTATCAAAAGCCTGATTTAACAGGGGTGACGGATCTCTCAAACACCGGCACATGGGGACTTGCCGCCGTCACTGAAGAAAGCTGGTCGAGTTAATGAAAGCGTTGGAGAAAGCCGCCGGGCATAAGGGCGGGATGACTCTGATTGAAGTCGTCGTAAGCATGGCTCTTCTGAGCATTGTTATGGTCTTCATCTGCTCTACCTGTCTGTTCATCATTCAGATGTTTGCCCGCTCGGCAAGCCAGGGCAAGAACAGTATGGACGCAGCCGGCGGCGTTGATCTGAAAACGGCCAATCCCGCGGTAACTACCTACGACAACGGTAAAGCGACAATGGGCAATAACGACGGAACATTTGTTATCACGTTCGGGGCACAGCCACCCGTTACGGTTAACGGGAGCTACGTCAGCGGCACAGATACGAATAACAACCAAACTGTTACGTACAAAAGTTTTGTCCCTGCCCCCTGAACAGATTAATACGGTATCATTATGTTAACGAAGCGGGAAATCAGCTTTACCCTGATCGAGCGTATCAGGATGCTTTTGGCACTGCCCACAGTGCCGTGCCCGTCGCAGGCATCGCCTCTTCCATCAAACGGATGGACACGGCAGAAAATTTTTAGCTTCTAAACGATAATATGGGGAGGTATCCGAATGCCTATGAAACATAAAAAAGGCTTCACGCTAATAGAGATCATGGTGGCGCTTGCGGTATCCTCCATCATTATGGTACTGGTCACCAATCTCTTTATGTTTGTACTGCGTATCAATACCTCCGGGAGCGACAGCTTCAACGCGCAGACAACGGCGCAGGAGCTTATGCAGAAAATCAAGAGCAACCTTAGTTATGCCACCTTCGTTACAATCGATAATAAGGCTACCCCGGCCACAGGCTCAAATTATATCTACGCAGCTTCAGACGGGACTGTAAAGGGCTACTCGGTGAGCCCTTTGGGAGCAGCTATAAATTACTCCTACCCGATCGCATCCAAGGACAACTCCGTTTATACTTGCAATGTCACATTTTCGGCAAGCAGCACACAATCGATCGATGTCACTCTTGCCTTCTATAAAAATGGTACCGCAGCCCCGATCTATTCTCTGAAAACCAATATTTATCTTTTGGGCCTTGTGGACGCGAGCAAATTTATAGACCTGACGAAGGGAAGTACCAGCTCAACCGTTGAATTTGGCGTTGCAAGCGATACGACCCCAATCAGCAGCATCACGATCAATAACGACCCCAATGCCAATATTCTCACAACATATGGTCAAAATATGCAGTTCAGCGCTACCGTAGAGCCGGCGGATGCAACCGATTCAATCCACTGGGTCGTCAGCGACCCATCGGCTGCGTCCATTAACGCAGATACCGGATTACTCATGGCTCAGGACAACACCTATTTCGAAACCGGCGGATACATAACCGTTACGGCCGTTGCAAACGACGACCCGACTATGCAAAGTACGCCATATCAGGTTAAGATTCAAAACATACCTGTGCAGCAGGTTGTTGTCACCAATACGACGGGCGATATCACCGCTTTAAAAGGCTCTTCCACCTTTAACGCCACGACCGTTCCCGCTCATGTGAATGGTACTATCAACTGGAGCATCACGAAAGGCTCGAATCTGGTGAGCCCCACGACCGGCAGCGGCGGCAGCTTTAAGGTGACTGCAATAGATAACTCTTCTTTATACGGGGAAGTAGACGCCCAGGCCACCTGCAATGGGGTCAGCACCACCTTGCCCATCAACGTTAATCAATATGTGAATGTAAACAGCTTCACAGCCGGCTCCGATTCGACGATTTCAACCCTGAAAGGGCAAGTTACGTTAACTGCTTCCGTCAACGGTAACGCGAGTGATAATATGATTCACTGGAGTGACGACGGCGGCACTACCTGGGACTCCGACAATTCTTCAGTCGTTGACGTTTCGTCAAATCAGAGCAATGGTACGTTGACTTTGGTTGTTACCGCTCATGCCAATAATACGGTGGGGGGCGGCGGCACGGTAAACTTTATATTTAAGCCTGACGGGCCAACCGCCACCGGTGTACCTACATCACTGCCCGTTAAGGTAACGGTTAATAATCTGGTTTATTCGATCTTATTATCTGCATCAACATTAACAATCAATTCCTGGCAAGGTACTTCAACTATTACCACAACTATTTCTCCAAGCGACGCGACCAATAAAACATTGACATATTCCACCTCACCCTATTACAGTTATAGCTCAGGCGTCTTAAAGGCGACTAACAACTATTGGGACTATAGATATCCAAATACATTATCTGTCCCGGCAACATTTTTCGCCACATCATCCGATGGAACAAATATTTCGTCAAACACCTTATCATTTACAATCAATCTGATTAAATTGATCACAATTAGTGACAATAGCTATAACAAAAAAACAAGTGGTACTTTGAAGCATGGCAATCATACCTTAACGCTAATTCCCAATATAGCATCCGGTTATACAAACTCATTTAGTTGGAGCCTTAGCCCTACCAGTGTTGTTACCGGCAGCAGCTCCAGCGGTAATGCATATTTAACTTCCCCGTCAAAAAGTAGTGTGACGGTCAACGCCGGGACAAATTATCCTCAAAATAACGTGCTTATCTACGCAATTGACACTTCAATCGGATACGTTTCAAATACTTTTACTCTTTCAGTTACCCAGAATGGATAAAAAGAAGGGGCGGCAATTGCCGCCCCTCCTTTTTAGTTTCTTACGAGCTTCAAAGCGACGTAGCCCGCGGTCAGCCTTTCGGCTGTGCAGCTTCTTCTATCCTTTTATTCCTGTAATAAAGCACAAGGTCGACGCTCACAAGCAGCACATCGAGGATGTAAAACGCGAGCACATAGTCGACGCCGTTTATAAGCTTGTTGACAACACCGAAGGCATAACCCGCGAGCACAATGTACATGAAAACGACGCTTTTCCCTCCCGTCTGTCGCGATACCCAGGAACGGTGGATGGATGCGGGCCACGCGGCCCCGAAGCTGATAAGCATCAGCGCTTCAAAAATTCTGTTCATGCCTGATATCCTTTCCCTAGTCTGCAGCATTTCCATCTAAGATGCAGAACAGATCTGAGTGTATTCCCCCGCCTCCGGCGGGGGAATACACTCAGCCCCTTCTCGCAATCTTTTATGGAATTGATTATTTTTTATTTTCCATATTGATTGCTTTGGAATCAATATTTGCTGCCGTTATACTATTCTCCCATTAAACTGCGGATATAATTCCGCTGTTTAATACCTGCCGCTTTGCGACAGTTGGCGGCGGTAGCCGCCGGGAGAGACGTTTAATACGAATCTCGCAAAAACACAACATGTTTTTATCGGAAATTAGTATTATTCTGTATTATGCCTCGTAGTAGTTTCCGAAAAAATAAAAATCGGGCAGCTCCTCCGACAGAGCGGCAAGCAGTCCGCGCGTCGTGTCGGATCTGACACTGCCCGTAAAATCCACATAGAAATAATATTCGAAATTTCTTCCGGGCTTCGGGTACGACTCGATCTTGGTCAGGTTGAGGCCGGCATTGGCAAAGCGCGAGAGCGTGCGGCAAAGCGAGCCCGTCACATGCGGCAGTGCAAAGACCACGCTGATTTTGTTGGCACTCTCTGTTATTTCCGGTCTGCAGGCTACGGAGATAAACCTCGTGCAGTTGGCCACCCCGTCCTGTATCGACTGCTCAAGGATGTCAAGCCCGTAGAGATGCGCGTTTTCACGCGAAGCGACCGCCGCTTTGGTTTTATCCCCTTCCAGCGCCACATACTGCGCCGCCATCGCTGTATTCAGGTAGGGAGATTTCTGAATGCGGTAATGCTTCGCAAAGAATTCTTTGCATTGCGGGTAAACATAGGAGTTTGAAAATACTTCGCGCACGTCCGCCAGTTTTGCGCCGCGCACCCCGAGCAGGCAATGATCGATTGCCAGCGGCAGCGCGCGCACGATGGAAAGACGGTGATGCAGCATGATGTCAAAAACTTCTGAAATGGAGCCGGCAGACGAATTTTCCACTGGCAGCACGCCGTAATCGACCATGCCGGCCTCCACACCATACAGCACTTCCTCCCACTGGCGGACATACGAGATTTCACAATCCGGGTAAATACGCATTGCCGCCTGCGAGGAATTGGCGCCGCGCACACCCTGCACAAGCACGCGCGGATGCGCGATCGGGGCCGCTGCCGCCGAAAGCTGCGAAAGCAGAGGCGTTTTCTGCTCCGGAGTACTGAATATCTCGCGCTGTCGGCTTTTACTCAGCTCAATGAGATTGCGGAAGAAAGAAACGGCATAGCCCGAAATATCCGGTAACGTTTCCTCACAGATGCGGTTGATAATGATCTCCTCACGACCGCCATTATAAAGCGGCAGCCCGTCGCGAATTTTTATCTGCGCGATCTTTTCCGCCACTGTCATGCGCTGCAGAAACAGCGCGAGAAGCTGCTTGTCAATGGCGTCAATTTCGCCACGGATATCTTCAAGCTCCTGATTCATTATTAACCCTCCATAACAAGATCAAGCAGGCAGACGGCCGTCAGCGCCTCCACGACAGGAAGCGCGCGGATGGCCACGCATGGATCATGCCGGCCGGTCACCTCCAGCTCGACCTGAGATTTTTTCTCGAGATCAACGCTTTGCTGCTTTTGACGGATCGACGGCGTAGGCTTGAAGGCCACCCGGAAAACGACAGGCATGGAGGATGTGATGCCGCCAAGCAGACCGCCGTGATGGTTCGCGGCGGTTTTTACCTCGCCGCTTTCATAGATGAACGAATCGTTGTTTTCGCTGCCGCGAAGGCCCGCCGCAGCGAAGCCCGCCCCGAATTCGATACCCTTGACTGCCGGGATGCCGAAGAGGATGGAGGCAAGGCGATTTTCAACACCTCCGAAAATCGGGCTGCCAAGCCCCGCGCTGAGCCCCACCGCAGCGCACTCCACAATGCCGCCCACGGAGTCTTCCTCGTTCGCAGCCTTTTCTACGGCCTGCCTCATGGCGGCTTGAGCCCCGGGCTCCAGCAGCGGGAAGGCTTCTGATGAAAGGCGCAGCAGCAGCGTCGGCGGGATATGCGCGGCATCAAAGGAAGCGTCGGAAACTCCGGCGACTGAAAGAAGATGCGCTCCGATCTCGACGCCCCTGCGCGAAAGAATCTGGCGGCAGACCGAGCCCGCGAAAACCATCGGAGCCGTTAGCCTGCCGGAAAAGTGCCCGCCGCCCCGGTAATCGTTAAATCCGCCGGTGCGCATATAAGCCGTATAATCGGCATGGCCCGGGCGCGGAACGAGGCGAATCCTGTCGTAATCCTTCGAGCGAACGTCGGTGTTTCGCATAATGGCACAGAGCGGCGAGCCATCGGTGCGGCCGTTGAAAATACCGGAGAGCACCTCGGGCATGTCGACTTCGTGGCGCGGCGTCGAAATCTTACCGCCGCTCGAAGCGCGGCGCGCCATCTGGGGCAGGATTTCGTCATAATCGATCGGCTCGCCGGCGGGAAGCCCGTCGAGTACGACGCCGATACCCGCGCCGTGCGATTCCCCGAAGATTGAAAGCCGAAGCCTTTCACCCCACATTGATGACATGCACATTTCCTCCCGAACGGTTATAATCCGCGAAAAACGCGGGGTAAGATTTTTTGATGCAATCACAGCCCGTGATTTTCACAGGCGCCGTGCTTCGCTGCGCCGCCACGGCAAGCGCCATGACGATGCGATGGTCGCCGAAGCCTTCCGCCTCCCCGCCGCGGAGAGCTTCCACCCCCTCGATCTCAAGGCCGTCCGGCTCTTCGCGGATATGCGCGCCAATTGCGCCAAAACCTGCGACAAGCGCGTGAAGCCGGTCGCTTTCCTTGAGCCTCAGGCGCGCCGCGTTGAAAATGCGCGTCGTACCGCGCGCAAACACCGCCACAGCCGCGAGTGCGGGCACAAGATCAGGAATCTGCGCAGCGTCTATTTCGATGCCGTGGAGGTCGGCTGCGCGAGCCACAACCGCACCGCCTTCGGATGAAACCATCGCTCCGAGCCGCGCGAGCAGCCCGGCGATCGCCCTGTCGCCCTGTGTGGAATCGGCTTTGAGGCCTGGGCAGCTCATCTGCGCGCCAATCGCGCCCGCAGCGAGCCAGAAGGCCGCCTGCGACCAGTCGCCCTCCGCCGTATAGCTCCGGCTCCGGTAGGTCTGCCCGCCGCTCACCCTGTAACCGCAGTTTGTTTCTTCTAAAGTTATACCATACTGGCGCTCGATGTCAAGTGTCAGGGCAATATATCCCGACGATTCGGGCGGCGTGGTGAGAACGATCTCACTCTCGCCCTCAAGCAGCGGCAGCGCAAGCAGCAGACCCGTCACAAACTGCGAGCTGATGTTCCCGGCAAGCTCATACCGCCCCGCCCGGAGCCGGCCGCTGATTTGAAGCGGCAGCCCCTCCCCCGCCCCGCACCCGACGCCATGTCGGGGCAAAAGAGCAAGATAGGGCGTAAGCGGGCGCTCCGGAAGCCGCCCCCGGCCCGTGAAGGCGGCGCAAACGCCTCCGGCGGCGGCGACCGGGATGAAAAACCGCAGCGTCGAGCCCGATTCGCGGCAGTCTACGACGGCGTTTTTCACCGAAAACATCTCCCCGCCATCGATCAGAAGGCGGCTGCCCTCTGGTCGAATGCACGCGCCGAGGGAACGCGCCGCGCCGATGGTGGCATCGATATCCTCAGAGGGCGTGTAGGGTGCGACAACGCTTTCCCCATGCGCGAGCGCGGAGCAAATGATTGCCCGGTGCAGCGCGCTTTTGGAAGGCGGGGGTGCTACCGTGCCGCGCAGCAGCCGCGGCGTGATGACCGCGTCGCTCATGATCATGACCATCCTTTCGCTTCAAGACCGGGATGTTTTGTCCAAGTTTTCATCGTGACCAAAGGTCACGAGGCAAATTCGCGCCATGCCATCCGGCGCGAGAGGACAAAGCTCCCGTCTGAAAGACTGATCTTTCAAGCTTCACTCTTCCCCTTCATCCGCCCCAAAGAAGCTGCCCAGCCGCGCAACGGGCAGACGCAGCACGAAGCTTTCGCCGATTTGCCGCAGCATCACGAGCCCGATGTCGCCGCCGCTGCGTTTTTTATCGGTTGCGGCCGATTCGAGCAGCTCTTTCATCGGAGCGGGGCGCTTCACGGGCAGCCCGAGGCGGTCAAGCAGCGCGCTGATGCGCGAAGCGGTGCCGGGCTGAGTAACGCCGTTTTTCTCCCCTGCCCTTGCCGCAAGCACCATGCCGACGGCAACCGCCTCGCCGTGCGTGAAGGTCTCGTAACGAAACACCCTTTCGATCGCATGCCCGAGCGTATGCCCGAAATTGAGCAGTGCCCGCTCGCCTTTTTCGTGTTCGTCGCGCGCGACGACTCCGCATTTCAGCTCAATACAGCGGCGGATCATCGCACCCGGGCCTTCCGGAGCGCTGCCGGATTCGATTTGCTCAAACAGCGCGGCGTCGAGAATACACCCGTATTTCACGGCTTCGGCCATGCCGTCCGTAAAGACGCGGGCCGGCAGCGTTTTAAGCGCATCGGTGTCACATATGACAAGCCTCGGCTGCCAGAAGGCGCCCACCAGGTTTTTGCCCTGCGGGAGGTCGACACCTGTCTTGCCGCCGACGGATGCGTCAATCTGTGCAAGAAGCGTGGTCGGCAGCTGCACGAAATCGATCCCGCGCAGGTAGGTGGCGGCCGCGAAGCCGGCCATATCGCCCGTGACGCCTCCGCCGAGCGCAGCGACCGCATCGGAGCGCGTGATTCCGCTTTCAGCCAAAAAACCGTAAATTTCAAGCAGCGTCTCATGCCGCTTGGAGCGCTCGCCCGCCGGGAATACAAAGAGCGACGTTTCAAGGCCCGCGGTCTCGAGAGACGCGCGCACGCCCCCCGCGTACAGAGGGGCGACGTTGCTGTCGGTGACGATCGCGGCGCGCGTGGCGTGTGTGGCTGCGGCTATCTGTGCGCCTGCATGCGGCAGAAGCCCTTCCCCCACATGAATATCGTAGCCGCCGGAAGCGCCGCAGTGAATTATTTCATGCATGATGACACCCTCCGTATTCAAACGCTGTCTTTGATCCTGCACGCCTCGGCGAGCAGCGCCTGAAGCTGCCGCACATCCCCCGCCCCGGCGGCGTCCCGAATTTTTTCGATATTGGCGATGAGCGTATCGAGCTCGGCGCACAACGGCGCGCGGTTATCAATAAAAAGCTGCGCCCACATATCGGCGCTGAGGTGCGCGACACGCGAAACATCGCGGAAGCTGCCCGCAGAGAATCCGTCATGTCGCGGGCAGCACGGGCTCATGACATATGCGCAGGCAAGCACGTGCGGGAGCTGTGAGGTATAGGCGATCATACGGTCGTGCTCCTGCGGCGTCGTCCTCACCACACGCGCAAAGCCGGCCGAAAGGATCAGGCTCTCCGCTTCACGCACCGTCTCCTCCTGTGCCGCGCCGGGCACAAGCAGGAAGCTCGCGCCTTCAAAAAGGTCGGCGGACGAAGCCTCAAAGCCGCTGCGCTCTATGCCGGCCATCGGGTGGCCACCCATAAAAGTGAAGCCGCTCGTTTCGGCCTGGGCAAAAAGCGCGCCGCATACCGGCTCCTTGACGCCACAGCAGTCGATCACCACGGCCCCCCGCCGGAAGACCGCGGCATTTTTCCGAACAAATTCGATGGTCTCATGGGGGTAAAGAGCGATAAAAACCGTCTCCGCACGCGCGAGCAGCTCCGGCTCCGCGCCCGCCTGAGCCACAGCCCCGCTTTCAATCGCAGCCGAGACGACGCGCGGGTCGTTATCCACCCCCAGCACGCAATGGCCCACGCGTGAAAGCGCCCTGCACAGCGAGCCTCCGATGAGCCCGAGTCCGACGACCCCGATCGTGCCGCCCTGCGCGCCGCTCATATTGCCTTTCCTTCCGCCAGCGCCACCGCGCGTAGCTTGTCAACAATCTGCCCGAACTGGCCGGGCGTCACCGACTGCGCGCCATCCGACAGTGCCAGCTTCGGGTTATTGTGCACTTCGATGATGAGGCCGTCCGCTCCGGCGGCCACCGCGGCCTTCGAGAGTGGCTCCACAAGCCACGGCAGCCCCGACGCATGGCTCGGGTCGACGATCACGGGCAGGTGCGACAGATGCTTGAGCACCGGCACGGCGG
>JARLHS010000026.1 GCA_031292115.1 Clostridia bacterium
CCTGCCGGTAGCGCTCATAGAGCGCGCGGCTCTCCTGCCCGGCCACCGGATAAAACGGCACGCTGCCTTCCTTCGCCGAAGGATCATACGGCAGCGGGTATTCGCGCAGGATGGTCGTCGCTCCGTCGAGCCGCTGCCGCGTCAGGTATTTAAACTCCGTAATGCGTGTGAAGGCTTCTTCGTTCGGGTAGTTGACGACAGCGGCGGGCTGGAAGACCGTCTGCGCACACGGGACGAATTCGAGCCGGAGCGAGCGGTAGGGAAGCGCGCCGAAACGGCAGCCCAGCAATTCATCCACGGCGCCGGTGAAAACAACGGGCTTGTCCCACTGTTCGCCGTCAAAAAGGAGCCTGCCGTGCTCCGTATCGGCAGTCAGGCGTGTGAGCGCGTCACAGCCGAGGCCCACCGTAATCAGCGGGTGATCCAGCAGCTTTTCAAAAAGCGCCGTGAAGCCTTCTTCCGGCATATACTGATATTCGTCGGCGAAGTACCGGTTATCATAGCCCAGCACGACGGGCACGCGCGCGGTCACCGAAGGATCAACGCGCTCGGGGGGCACGCCCCACTGTTTGGCGGTGTAGTGCAGAAAGACCTTTTCAAATACAAATTCGCCCAGCGCGCGGATTTCCGGCTCCGCACTGCCGCGCAGCTCCGAAACGGCCACACGTGTGCGCCCGGGGAAATTGCGGACAAGCTTTCGTTCGAGCACCGTCGCATGTGCCCTGCCCCGGAGCGACTCAAGCGACGTGAAGTTGAACGGGATGGGCACAAGCCCGCCGTCGATGCTGCCCAGCACGCAGTGCTCATACCGGTAAAACCGCGAGAACTGCTGCAGGTAATCGAAGACGGGCTTTGAATTCGTGTGAAAAATATGAGGGCCGTAGCAGTGGCAGCGAATGCCGTTGACATCCGTGCTTTCAAACATATTGCCTGCAATATGCGCACGCTTTTCAAGCACAAGCACAGCCTTACCGCGCTGCGCGAGCTCCCGCGCCGCGACTGCGCCCGCAAAGCCGCAGCCGACCACGATTGCGTCTGTCAATTGCTGCACTTCCTTTTATACAGTCTTTTCCCCGCCGGTGCCAAGGTTGAAATAATCATGGATCACGCTGACGGCGCGTTCCGCCTCGCTGCGCTGGATGAGCACGGAAATTTTAATCTCGCTTGTTGAGATCATCTGGATGTTGATGCCCGCCTCATAAAGCGCCTCGAACATCTTCGCCGCGACGCCCGGATTCGTAGCCATGCCCGCACCGACGATCGAAACTTTGGAGATGTTCTCGTCAAATGTGATATTCTTTGCATTAAACATCCCTGCGTTCGTATGAAGCAGGTCGAGTGTGGTGCCGAGGTTGCCATGCGCGATGGTGAAGCTGATATCCTTACTGCCGTCCCGCCCGATCGATTGCAGGATAATATCGACATTGATCCTTTTCTGAGCCAGCAGCGAGAATATCCTGAATGCGACGCCCGGTTCATCCGGAACGCCGACTATTGAAATTCTGGCAATATCGTTGTCGCGCGCGATGCCTTTCACCAACAACTTTTCCACATCCGATGCCTCCTTGACTTTTGTTCCCGGAACACGATGCAGGCTCGAAAGAACCTCCATGTTGACGTTATATTTCTTCGCGAGTTCCACAGACCGGTTGTGCAGCACCTGCGCGCCAAGCGAGGCAAGCTCCAGCATTTCGTCGAAGGAAATCTCGCTGAGCTTTCTCGCATTCGCAACAAGCCTCGGGTCGGTCGTGTAAATGCCGTCAACGTCTGTGTATATCTGGCAGAGATCGGCCTTGAGTGCGGCCGCATATGCGACGGCGGTCGTATCCGAGCCGCCGCGCCCCAGTGTCGTTATGTCGTCGTATTTGTTGATGCCCTGAAAACCCGCGATGATCACGATATTCCCGCGGTCGAGCTCTGACTGAACGCGCTTGCAGTCGATCTCCTCGATGCGGGCGTTGCCGTAGGCCGTGTCGGTTTTAAAGCCCGCCTGCCAGCCGGTGAGCGTGATCACGCTGAATCCTGTTCTTTCTATTGCCAGGGCGAGCAGCGCCATTGAAGCCTGCTCACCTGTTGAAAGCAGCACATCCATTTCGCGCTTTGAGCCGTTCGGATTAATTTCCGCGGCTTTGGCGAGAAGAGTGTCGGTGGTATCGCCCTGAGCGGAAACCACAACGACCACACTGTTGCCCTCCACGGCTGTCTCTGTCACAATCTGTGCGACATTGAAAAGCCTTTCGGCGTCGGCAACGGAAGTTCCGCCGAATTTCTGGACGATGAGGCTCATGAAATACAGTCCTTCCTTTACAATAGGGAATGGGATTAAATCGGCATTGCCATGGAGCGCCCCGTACGGCGTCTGTTCCTGCGGCACGCCCTGCGGAATCGCCGCATCAAAATAACCTAATGATTATACCACGCCGCGTACATAAGAGCAACGATTATTCATTAGAAATGGTGGCACCGTTTTCGTCGCAGTCAAGTGTCATGACGCTCCAGCCCGGGAGCTCCGCAAGCTCCTCGCGCGCTCTTGCGGCAAAGCCGAGATCGGTGACGTTGATGAGCGCCATGATCGTGGGGCCGGCGCCGCTGATAAACGTGCCGCAGGCGCCAAGCCGCGTGCACATGTCAAAGACCTGCTGCGCGCCCGGGATAAATTTAAGCCTGTAGGGCTGGTGCAGACGGTCTTCGACAGCGGGCCGCAGATTTTCAAGCTTGCCCGAAAACAGCGAGGCCGTCATCAGCGCGGTGCGCGAAAGGTTGAATACCGCATCCTTGTGCGAGACCTCCATCGGCAGCGCCGCGCGTGCCACTTCGGTTTTAAGCTCGAAATCGGGGATGAAAGCCGTGAATTTAAGCCGCCCCGAGATCGGCACCTTCACCCAGTAGACCCTGTCCTGCTCGAGCACCGCCGTGACAAAGCCTCCGAGGATGGCGGGCGTGGAATTATCCGGATGCCCCTCGAGGTGCGCCGCGAGATTGACGAGATCGTCCTTCGAGAGGGGCCCACCAAGCAGCTCATTGGCGCCGCAGAGCCCCGCGACGATACAGGCGGAGCTGCTGCCGAGGCCCCGTGTCATGGGGATGTTGTTCTCCTGCCGGATCTCAAAGCCGGCGCACGGCCGGCCGCAGAGGTCGTACAGCATCTTTGCGCTTTTATAGATCAGGTTGCTTTCATCCTGCGGCACCACGGAGCCGTCCGTGGTGCAGATGCTCAGGCGGTCGC
>JARLHS010000027.1 GCA_031292115.1 Clostridia bacterium
GGGGCATTGTTGTTGGTTTTTTTTTGTTTTTTTTTATATTAAAAATATTATTATAACAACCCCCCCCCCCCCGCGCCCCCTGTATAGCCAGTGAACCCTATTGCTACCCCTTGAGCGAGAGCAGCACCTGCGAAAGAGCGTTGCCGAAAAGCTGCCCGGCATAGGTCGCCTCATCCAGCGTGTTGACGTCGGTGCCGAATTCCACCAGCAGTGAGCCGTGGCTGACCTGCATATTGTAGCGCCTCGGGCAGAGATTGAGCGGGCGCGCCAGCCCGGGATAAAGCTGCTGCATCTTCTGCTGGAGCCGCAGCCCGAAACGATAGTTATACAGCCACCCGGGGATCGGCAGCGACGTGCTCTCGTCGCACGGCGCGACGATCATGACCTGCGCGGCCTTTTTTCCGTTGATAACGGCCGTTGGTTTCGCGCGCGTGCCGTCGGAATACTGGATGGCGTCGCGGTGTATGTCGAGCACTACCTGGATCGAAGGATACTCTTTCAGGTCGCTTTGAATATCCGTGAGCGTTTTTGCATAGGCATCGTTAAAATCGGGGTAGTCATGATAATTGGTGTCATGAATCACGCTGATGCCGTTCGCCTCAAGCGCCATCGCGATCTCGTCGCCGACGCGCACCACGCCTTTGGTTTTGTCGGTGCTGCGTGTGGGGGAGTTGGGGTTGTAAAAGCCCGTGTAGGACGAAGCGTAGCTTTCGGTGGTATGGGTGTGGATGATCAGCACCTGCGGGCCGCTTGTTTTGTCAAGGTGGATATCGGGCCGGATGGCGAGCTGATTTTTGATATCCGGCTTGTGGCTCGTGGTTTGATTGTAGACGCAGATGCCGCCGTAGGTTTCGTCGCTTACGCCCTCTGACGTGAGAAACTGCACCGTTTTAACGGGAAACAGCCCGTTTTTTGAAGCCGAGTCTGCCGATGTCACCGCCGAAGCCGCAAGCGACGACGAGGAGCCCTTCTGGCTGCTGCTTGTCGACGAGCTGCCGGCCGCGACGGTTTCACCGGCACTCGAGCCGCCGGTTTTTTGAGAGCTGCCGGTCTGTGAGGAGATCGACGCCATAGCGGTGAACAGCATCTGCGCCCCCTGCGGGATCGTAAGCGTCGCCGCGAACTCAGCGGCGGAGCCTACGACCGTTTTGAGCTCGGGGAATGAGAGCCAGGCGGCGCAAAAGGCGGCAGAAACCCCTAAAAACACAATAAAAGCAAGCATGAGCCTCTTTAAAAGGCTCATTACCGCTTTTCTTTGCCTTGACGAGACCCGATGTCTTTCCGGCATATCCTCACGCTTTCAAATCCGTCTTCCCGGTGTGATTGGCTTCTCCGGTAAATCCTATGCGGCGCGGCGTGACGATATGCCTTTTCTATGAAACCAGCCTTTCCATATCCTCCACCGAAACGCCCGGATGCAGCGCCTTATTGATCGCGAGGCCCGTCAGGCGCGCGGCATGCTCGACGATCAGGTCAATCAGCCGCGGCGTCACAAACATCGAGATGCCGCCCGGCTCGATGGCCGCACGGATCTTTTCTTCCTGCTCGGGCTTCGGCGGCATGCCGGCGTTTTGCAGCACGTCCACCGTCAGGGTGGCGGCATCCACCACCGTGGGCACGCCCACGGAAATCACGGGCACCCCGAGCGACTCGCGGTTGATCGCAAACCGGCTGTTGCCGATGCCCGAGCCCGGAATAATGCCGGTGTCGGCAAGCTGAATGGTGTTCCCCAGGCGCGTTGCGCGCCGTGAGGCCAGCGCGTCGATCACGATCACCGCCGCAGGCCGGATGTTCTCGACAAGCGACTTGATGATCTCGCCGGTCTCAACGCCTGTCTGCCCCAGCACGCCGGGCGCGATGGCGGCGACGGCGCGCAGCCCTTCCAGACCCGTGATTTTTGTCAGCTCGCCCGCGATGTGCCGTGTCACGAGCACGCTTTTCACACAGCGCGGGCCGAATGCGTCGGGCGTCATGGCGGCATTGCCGAGCCCGGCAACGAGCACAAGGCCGTCCCCAAGCGGCGCGAGCATCGCCTCGAGCTCATGCGCCAGGATGTCGAGCGCGCGGTCATAGGATTCATCCTCCGCCTCGCCGAGCCCCGGGGCTTCCACGGTGACATAGCTGCCCATGGGCTTCCCGAGTGCCTTTTCCCCGCGGGAATCGAGCACCTTGACCTTTGTGACGGTGACGTCCCCGAGCTTGGATTGCTCGCTTGTCACGCCTTCGAGCGCACCCGCCTCCGCCGCGATCTCCTGCGCCTCCAGCGCAAGGTCCGTCCTGATGAGTGACATGGCATTTCCTCTTTTCATATTTTTGATTTTGGCGCATATGGCGCAAACTTATTCAAATACTGTTCATTGTGCCGGCAGTGAAATCAGCATGCGAATGCGGCCTGCTCAGCCGCCGCAACGATTATATTATGTTCCAAACAGGCCCATATATGAAAAACCGACCCACAGCGGCGAAAACTGGTTGAAAAACCTGCCTGAATCGGCTACAATAGGAATCGACGGATTTCGACAAAATATTATTTCGGCAGCGGAGCATGACCCATTTTCAGGATGAATTTATTGCCGAAATAATTAAGCGGCAATGCATTGCGCGTTTTGCGCAGCAAGGCATTTCGCGGCCGTATGAATACGATTACGGCAGCATCATAAGATGATGTGCTGAATGGATCGGCCGCCGTAACAGCCAAAATCCTCAAACGTCTCCGTCCTGATTCTGAGTTAAAGGAAAAGGCCTATGTGCAAGTATCATGCGGTTTTTTCCCTGCTGCCCGTGCTTCTGCTCTGTGCCTGCTCGCTGCAGACGGCTTCGCAGAGCGCAAAGATCGAATATGTCGGTAGCTCCTCTTCCGCCGCTTCTTCCGCCTCACCCGGCAGCGTGAAGGGCGGGAGCGGGCCAGCGTCGCAAATTTCGCCGCGCTCCGGCCGCAGCCCGGGCGGAGCGGGCGATTCCGGTAAAAGCCCGGGCACGCAACAGAGCGGTGGCTCCTCTGCGGTCAGCAGGGCGTCTCAGCCCGGCAGCAGCGCGCCAGCCGGTGAGACCGCCCCGACGCTTGACGCGGCGATCGCCGAGGCCAACGCAGCCATGAAAAAGGCCCTGCAGCTCCCGCCGGTCATCTTCCGGTTCAGCGACATATTCCGTCAGGGCACGTCGGAGCGCAGCACAGGCGGCGATGTCGAATGCGATGGAAAGGTTTTTACCGAAAGCTTCACGGTGCAGGACAGCGGGAAGAGCTTCGATTGCGAGCAATACGGCGACGGCAGCCGGGTCTATCTTGATACCCTCAGCGCGCATCAGTCGGTGACAGCCTCCGCCTATGAAAGTTTCGGCAGTTATGTCTGCCTCGTGCTGCCGGCGCTCAGCCGCAGCGGCGTCACGGCCTACACAGGCACACGCAGGGGCACGGCCGACTGCCTGCAGTTCACCTGCAGCGACACGGCGGATTACGCGGGCGTGCTGCCGTATCTCACCTTTGCAAGCGGCGCAAGGGTCGACCCCGCCCAAAGTGCCGTCACGCGCGTGGCGCTGACGCTCACGGTGAGCGGCGGCGTGCTGACAGCGGCGGCCCAGCAGTTTGAAATCAGCAGCCCGTCGGGCGCGGCGTCCTTTTCCACCTCCAAGACATTCACCGTCCCCGCGGGTGGCACGAAGATATCGGTGCCCGATTATGTGACGCAATATATCCATCTGCATGGGCAGACATCCGGCGGTTAGGAGAAGGCAGCGATGAGCGAACCCCGCGGGCTCTATATTCATATTCCGTTCTGTGCGGGCGGGAAATGTCCCTACTGCGATTTTTATTCGGTGGCGTATTCGGCGCAGGCCGGGCGGCGTTATGTCGGCGCGGTGAAGGAGGCCCTCGCCTTCTGGGGGCGGCGCGCCGCGGGCCTGCCCTTTGACACCGTTTATTTTGGCGGCGGCACGCCCCCGCTGCTTGGGGAAGGCCTTGCGGAGCTGCTCGAGGCCGTCCGCGGCGCCTTCCGTCTGAGCGAAGGCGCGGAGGTAACACTCGAGGCAAACCCGGCATCCGCTCTGGCGCCGCTGCTGCCCTTGCTGCGCGGCGCGGGCTTCAACCGGATTTCCATGGGGCTGCAGTCGGCGCAGGAGGGTGAGCTCGCGCTGCTCGGCAGAAAGCACACGACGCAGGATGCGGCACAGGCGGTTGAGGCGGCGCGCGCGGCGGGATTTGAAAACATTTCGCTCGACCTGATGCTTGCCACGCCGGGCCAGATTCCTTCAAGCCTGCGGCACTCGGTGGAATTCGCGGCCATGCCCGGCGTGAAGCATATTTCAGCCTATATGCTCAAAATCGAGCCCGGCACACCATTTGGGAAAGCCAAGGAGCTCCCCGGGCTGCCCGGCGAGGAGGCGCAGCGGGCGCTTTACCTGCTCGCTTGCGAAGAGCTTGCCCGCCGCGGTTTCATTCAATATGAGATATCCAATTTCGCGTTTCCGGGCTATGAATCGCGCCACAACCTCATTTACTGGCACGACGGCGAATACCTCGGCATCGGCCCCGCAGCGCATTCGTTTTTCGGCGGCCGGCGGTTTCATTACCCGCGCAGCCTCGAGGCCTTCCTGAGCGGCGCCGGCCCTGAGCAGGACGGCGAGGGCGGTGACTTTGAGGAATACTGCATGCTGCGGCTGCGGCTGTGCGAGGGCCTTGAGCAGGCACAGATGAAACAGCGCTTTGGCAGAGGCTTTGAGGCGCTCGACGGCGCACTGATCGAGCGATGCGCGGCCGCGGGGCTGCTCGTTTGCTCAGACGGCCGCCTGTGCCTGACGCGCGAAGGATTCCTTGTGAGCAACGCGGTCATCGGTGGGCTGCTCTATGGCGGAGGGCACGGGTAAATGCCGTATCCGGTCAAATGCCGGGCGCTTTTGCACCCCGCCCTCGGCGGGGATAGAAACAGTGATTTTATCACGGCTTCTATTAAAGATGCGTATTAAAAGTTTTTGATATTGTCGTCACAGGAGAATGATCATGAAAAGATATTGGACAGCGATTATGGTTACACTTTTATGTGTTTCACTGGCAGCATGCTCGGATAAGGTGCTGACCGAGCCCTCCGTCTCGAGCGGCACAGGCTCCTCGAGCCAGGCGGTTTCGTCCGGCACCGTGGGCAGCAGCGCTGCCAGGTCCTCATCCTCCGGCACGGCCGGCGCGTCGCGACAGTCGAGCTCCTCCCAGGCACAGCGGCAGCAGGTCACTGTGCTGATCCCCGAGGGCTATTGCGTCCCGCAGATCGGCGATGCGCTGCAGGACAATGGCGTATGCAGCAAGGCGGACTTTCTTGCCGCGGTCAATGCCTATCCTTTCACCGAGGTAAGTCTGAGCAAGATCCCATACAACCCCGCAAAAGTGTGCTATCGACTGGAAGGATATCTGTACCCCGATACTTATCAGTTTTATAAGAACATGAAGGCTCAGGACGCCATCGGCAAGATGCTCCAGAATGCCGACAGCCATATCGCCAACAAATACAGCTTTCAGACCGTCATACTCGCGTCAATCATCCAGAGAGAAGTTCCGGATGTTGCCGGTATGAGAAACGTCTCCGCCGTTTTTCATAACAGATTAAAGGATACAAAAGCCTTTCCATACCTCGGGTCGGATGCGACCGTCATCTATCTTACGAGGTATATCCAGGGCGTAAGCCCCGCCCTGATGAATAAATACAAATACTTTTATAATACGAATAACAGGATTCACGGCCTGCCCGTCGGCCCGATCTGCAGCCCCGGCGCGCAGGCGCTCTATGCGGCCGCCAACCCTGCCGGAGCGAACTATCTGTATTTCTGGTCGGACAGCACGGGAAAGTATTACTATTCATTAACGGCACAGGGCACCACTTCAAGTGCCGGCACCGTCTCCTCAAAGCCTTGACAGCGGCGCGCTGCAGCCCTTATGCATTTCTTTTAAAAGGGTATTGACATTTTAGAAAAACAGTGTAAAATGCATATTGTTAGCACTCCTAGCATCAGAGTGCTAACAATATGTAAATTAGTGGATTATGGCAGGTGAGAAACACGGAGCTCGCTGAAAGAAAAAAACGGATCCTTTGCGCGATTGTCGAGGCGTATGTCGCCACCGGCGAGCCTGTGGGCTCAAAAGTGCTCGCCAGTGTAACCGGGATGGGCCTTTCGTCGGCGACGATCCGCAACGAAATGTTCGAGCTCGTGGAGCTTGGCTATCTGGAGCAGCCGCACACATCCGCGGGGCGCATCCCGTCTCAGAAGGGCTATCGCCTTTATGTTGACAGCCTCATGGGCAGGCGGAGGCTTTCACGCGAAGAGACCATACGCATCGACGAGCTGCTGCAGATCAATGCGGGCGACTTTGAAACCACGCTTGAGGCTGCGGGCAAGGCACTGGCGGAGGTGACGGGCCTTACGTCGGTTTCCACCGTGCCGCAGGATAAGGGCGTGATGCTGCGCAAGGTCGAGCTGATACAGTGCGGGCGCAAATCCGCGCTGCTTGTGCTGCTGACGAGCATGGGTGTTATCAAGAGCAAGCTTTACCGTTCGCAGGAAATGCTGACGCCCGAGATGCTCGCGTTTTTCTCGCGGCTTTTGGACGAGCGGCTTTGCGGGCTGCCTGTGGAATCCATCACATCCGAAACGCTCGAAGCGCTCACGGGCGAGCTTTTTGAGTATACCTGTGCGCTCAGGCCGCTTTTGGGCGAGATTGGCGAGCAGATTGCGGAGCTTTCCGGCAGCGAGGTCTTCCTTGGCGGAGAAGCCAATCTTCTGGGCCGCGCGGAAGTAGCCTCCATGAGCGTGCGCGACCTGCTGCATATGCTTGAGCGGCGTGAGGCGCTTGCGGCGCTGATTCGCGGTATCCACGGCGTCGAGGTGCGCATCGGCACCGAAAACGACCTGCAGCAGCTGCATGCGCTCAGCATTGTCGCGGCTCCCTACGAGTTTCAGGGCAGGCAGGCCGGCGCGGTGGGCATCATTGGCCCGACGCGCATGGATTACGCAAAAATCGTGCCCAGCCTTGCATATTTTTCCGAAGTTTTAAGCAGACTTATAAACAACACCTTCGGCACGCTGTGAGGAATGCGCCGGGTGGCGCCCCATTGCAGCCGACTGGGAAGGGATGGAGACAGGATGACCAAAAAGTACCGCGGCGAAGCGCCTCAGGGCAATACGCCGGAGGATGCCGCGCAGCAGCGCAGTGCGGCGAAGGCCGCTGAGGAAAGTGCGGCTGCCGAAGAATCCGCCAAAACCGCCGAAGCGGGCGAAACAGCAAAGCAGGACGAAGCGGCCCAGGAGGCGGGTAAAAAGAAAGAGCTCAGCGAAAACGATATTTTGAAGCTATACCTCGAGCAGGCCATGGGCCAGATGAGGATGGCGAAAGCGGAAAACGAGAAGCTTAAAAAGGAGCTTGGCGATAAAGAGGCGGAGGTTTCGCGGCTCAACGAAAGACTTGAACGGCAGACCGGCGAATACGACAACTATCGCCGCAGGACGGCCGACGAAAAGGAAAATCTTTATTCCGAAGCGGTATGCAAGGCGGTTTCCGCGCTGCTGCCCGCGCTCGACAGCCTTGAACGGGCTATGCCTTACGCGCAGAGCAGCCCCGAAAGCTTCACGCAGGGCGTGGAAATGACGGTCAAGCTGCTTGCCGACGGCTTCAAAACGCTTGGCGTTGAGGAAATCGAAGCAAACGGCTGCGATTTTAACCCCGATCTTCACAATGCCGTCGCGCACGAGGAGGACGATTCCCTCGGCCAGTCGGTGGTTTCGGCGGTTTTCCAGAAGGGCTTTAAAATCGGGGGCAGGGTGATCCGGCATTCGGTCGTGAAGGTTGCCAACTAGCCGGCTGCGCCGGAGGCAGGACGCGCGTACAGCATAGACCGGTGTGAAGCCGGGTGACCCACGATTTTACCGAGGCATCGGCAGTGAAACGCGATGCGCAGGCACAACGACTATAATGGGCTGACGGGGTTGCCGAATGGTCGCCGCGGGCATAGCGCTTTAAAGGGAAGCAGGCTGCATCGGCGAAAAAATCGCGAAACTGTTTGAGCGCCGGCGAGTTTTTCGCGATTTTTAGTGAGATAGCTCTATGGGAGAAGAAAAGTCGGGTTGTGCCGGAG
The DNA here is from genome assembly GCA_031292115.1 of Clostridia bacterium. Classification (GTDB taxonomy): domain Bacteria; phylum Bacillota; class Clostridia; order Oscillospirales; family Ethanoligenentaceae; genus JARLHS01. The sequence goes on from JARLHS010000027.1 coordinate 8,112, forward strand.
GCAGCGCCCCCATTTACCCACATAGCCGATCAGCGCCCTTTTTTGCACCCTTTTTTCGGCGCAGCGAAAAAAGCGGTGAGCCTGCCGCGGCTTGAGCGGCAAAGCAAGATTTTTTATGATAAAATGATCATATGCTTTTGTAGTGCTTAATAATATAAGAGCCCAAATGATTAACAGAACAGAATTTAGCCACATGAGACAGCGAAAAACCATTTTATAATATACATGAAAACACTATTTATCAGGAGGAAATTTACATGGGCAGAATAATCGGCATCGATTTAGGTACGACCAATTCATGCGTCGCGGTAATGGAGGGCGGAGAGCCTGTCGTCATCGCCAACCCCGAGGGAGCGCGCACGACGCCATCCGTCGTAGCCTTCTCAAAGACAGGCGAGCGTATGGTGGGCCAGGTTGCAAAAAGGCAGGCCATCACCAATCCCGACCGCACCGTGAGCTCCATCAAAAGGAAAATGGGCACTGATTTTAAGGTGCATATCGACGACAAAAACTATGCGCCGCAGGAGATTTCCGCAATGGTGCTTGCCAAGCTCAAGTCGGACGCCGAAGCGTATCTGGGCGGCACCATCACCGAAGCGGTGATTACCGTGCCAGCCTATTTCACCGACGCCCAGCGGCAGGCGACCAAGGATGCCGGCCGTATCGCGGGGCTTGAAGTCAAGCGCATTATCAATGAGCCGACCGCCGCGGCGCTGGCCTACGGCATTGACAAGGAAAAAGACCAGAAGGTCATGGTTTACGATCTCGGCGGCGGCACTTTCGATGTTTCGATCATCGAAATGGGCGAGGGCGTGCAGGAAGTGCTCGCCACCGCGGGAAACAACCATCTGGGCGGCGATGATTTCGATCAGCGCGTCATTGACTGGATGGCGGACAATTTCAAGAAGGAAAACCATATCGATCTGCGCAATGACAAAATGGCGCTCCAGCGCCTCAAGGAAGGCGCGGAAAAGGCGAAGATCGAGCTCTCCGGCGTCACGACCAGCAACATCAACCTGCCGTTTATCACGGCCGATGCCACGGGCCCGAAGCATCTGGATATGACCCTCACACGTGCCAAATTCAACGAGCTGACGGCCGACCTTGTCGAGGCGACGATGGGCCCTGTCAAGCAGGCGCTTTCCGATGCGAAGCTCGACCCCGCCAAGCTTGACAAGATCCTGCTTGTAGGCGGCTCGACGCGTATCCCCGCCGTGCAGGATGTCGTCAAGAGCCTCACGGGCAAGGATCCTTTCAAGGGCATCAACCCCGATGAATGCGTCGCAGTGGGCGCGGCTATCCAGGGCGGCGTGCTCGGCGGCGAGGTCAAGGGCTTGCTGCTGCTCGACGTCACCCCGCTTTCACTCGGCATCGAGACCTTCGGCGGCGTCTTTACCAAGATCATCGAGCGTAATACCACCATTCCCTCGAAGAAGAGCCAGGTCTTTTCCACCGCGGCGGACGGCCAGACCTCCGTTGAGGTAAACGTCCTGCAGGGCGAGCGCCCGATGGCGAGGGACAACAAGTCGCTCGGGATCTTCCACCTCGACGGCATCCCCCCCGCACCGCGCGGCGTGCCGCAGATCGAGGTCACGTTCGATATCGACGCAAACGGCATCGCGCATGTGGCGGCAAAGGATCTCGGCACCGGCAAGCAGCAGAACATCACCATCACCTCCTCCACCAATATGAATAAGGACGATATCGACCGCGCCGTCAAGGAAGCGGAAAAATTCGCCGAGGATGATAAAAAGCGCCGCGATGAGATTGACACACGCAACGCGGCCGACCAGATGGTATACCAGACGGAAAAGACGATCTCCGATCTCGGGGACAAGATTTCCGAAGACGAGAAAAAGGCTCTCAACGAGAAATCGCAGGATGTCAAGGAAGCCCTCAAGGGCACCGATATGGATAAGATCAAGTCCGCTCAGGAAGAGCTTTCCAAGAAACTTTATGAAGTCTCCTCGCGCATTTATCAGCAGAGCGCACAGCAGGGCCAGCAGCAGGGGCCGCAGGGCCCCGAGGGCGGCGCTTCGCAGGGGCCGAACGACGGCGACGTGCACGACGCGAGCTATCGCGACGTCAGCGATGACGACAAGAAGTAATCAACCGTTTCTGGGCAGGGCTGCATGGGTAGGAAATTCCGCCGGCAGCCCTGCCGTGTGCTCGGCGGGCCGTGCCCCGGCTGCGTGAATGCGCGCCGTAAGGCGGCGGAGTGCCGGGGTTTTTCATGCGGGGCGCAGCCGGCCGGCTTTGTGAAGGCGCATTTTGCCTCCGGTGCCTATTTTTTATGTGTGGTGAATAATTTTGGCGGAAAAGCGCGATTACTATGAGGTGCTCGGCGTTTCGAAGGAGGCCACCGAAGAAGAGATCAAGAAGGCCTATCGGAATCTCGCCAAGAAGTACCATCCCGATTTGAATCCCGGCGACAAGACCGCCGAGGCTAAATTCAAAGAGGCGAATGAAGCATACGAGACGTTGTCAAATGCGGAAAAGCGCGGCCGGTACGATCAGTATGGCCACGCCGGCGTCGATCCTAATTTCGGCGCGGGCGGCGGTGGCTTCGAAGGCGGCGGTTTCGGCGACTTTGGCGATATATTCTCCAATCTTGGGGACATATTTGGCTTCGGCGGCACGGGCGCGCGCAGAAACGGCCCCGCACGCGGGGGCGATATCCACGTACATCTGGGCATCTCGTTTGAGGAAGCCGCAAAGGGCTGCAAGAAGCGTGTGGAAACAATGCGTTCCGAGCCCTGCGAAAGCTGCTCGGGGACGGGTGCAAAGCACGGAACGCAGGCTGAGACCTGCTCCACCTGCCACGGCGCCGGCACGGTAAAGGTGACACAGCGCACGCCGTTCGGCGTCATTTCCACCTCGCGTGTGTGCGATGCATGCGGCGGGCGGGGCAAGATCATACGCACGCCCTGCCCCGAATGCAACGGCACAGGCATTCTTCGCCGCAGCCACAAGCTTGATGTGGAAATCCCCGCCGGCATCGACGACGGCCAGGTCATTACGCTGCGCGGCCAGGGCGAGGCCGGGCAGAACGGCGGGCCCGCGGGCGACCTCAACATTTCGATCTCGGTGCGGCCGCACGCGTTGTTTGAACGCCGCGGCTTCGACGTCTGGTGCGATCTGCCCATCACTTTCACGCAGGCCGCGCTCGGCTGCGAGGTGGTCGTCCCGACTTTAGACGGCAAGGTGAGCTACAATGTCCCTGCGGGCACGCAGCCCGGCGAGGCATTCCGGCTGCGCGGGCGCGGCATCCAGCAGCTCAACCGCCGCGGCAGGGGCGATCAGTACGTCCGCATCGTGGTGGAGGTGCCGAAAAACCTCAATGAA
>JARLHS010000028.1 GCA_031292115.1 Clostridia bacterium
AACTCCGCGTCGTGCCCGGCAAACCCTGGCGTTTCAAGCGCCTGCTGTGCGGCAGAGGCCGCTTCCTGGGGCGTGGGCACGCGGGCCTGACCTGAAATTTCAATCTGGTTGCAGAAGCTGCAGCGGTGAGGGCAGCCGAGATGCGGCACAAAACACGCGACGTTGGCGTGTTTCATTGCCCCATGAGCTTCAGAGCCTCTTTGGCGGCCATCTGCTCGGCCTCCTTTTTGCTTTTGCCCCGCCCCTCGCCGATGACATTGCTGTTGAGATGCACCTCCACGACAAAGAGCTTGTCGTGGTCGGGCCCGCTTTCACTGACAAGCGCGTATTCGAGCCGCTCGCCGGGGTTTTTCTGGATGATTTCCTGTAGAGCGGTCTTATAGTCGTCGACAAGATACTCGATCTTCGCGGAAAAGAAACTATCTGCGAAGCCGCCGACAAAGCGGCACGCCGGCTCAAGGCCGCCGTCGACATAAATGGCCGCGACGAGCGCCTCGAACGCGTCCGCGAGGATGGACGGGCGTTCACGGCCCTTGGTGTTTTCTTCGCCCCTGCCGAGCCGCAGATATTCGCCGAGGCCGATCTGCAGCGCAAAGCCGTGAAGCGATTTCTCGCAGACCATCGTGGCGCGCAGCTTCGTCAGCTCGCCTTCCGGCACGCTGGCAAGGCGGGAATAAAGGTATTCGGCTGTGAGAAGGCCCAGCACGGCGTCGCCCAGAAACTCAAGGCGCTCGTTGCTGCCGATGGATTTATCCCTCGACTCATTGGCGAAGGAGGAATGCGTCAGCGCGTTTTCGAGCATGCGTTTGTTCCTGAAGGTATAGCCGATCGTCTTTTCCAATGCTTCGGTCAATTTTAAACGACCCCCGATTTTTACTATAGCCTGGCCTCAATGAAATCGGCAAGCTCGCCCACCGTGCCGATGCCCTCGAAGCTTTCTTCCTCAACACTCACGCCGAACCGCTCCTCAATGGCTGTGGCGAGCTCCTCGACGTCGGCGGAATCCGCTCCAAGCTCGTCAAACATGGTTTCCTGCGTGATCATGCTCTCTTCGATGTCAAACTGATTGGAAACGATTTCCCGGATCTGATCAAAAATCATAAGAATAGCTCCTCCTGCGGCCGGTATCAGCCGTTTGTTTCAGGGGCAAAATTCTGTGTGATCTCATCGATGACATGTTCGTTGCAGAAGGCGATTGCCTGCCGGATCGCGTTTTTGTAGGCGTTGGCGTTCGAGCTGCCGTGCGCCTTGATGACAGGCTTCGAAATGCCCATGAGCGGCGCGCCGCCGTATTCGGTGTAGTCGAGCTTTTTCTTAAAATCGCGCAGGCCGCCTTTGACCAGCAGAGCGGCCCCCATTGTGACGGCGTTGCGCGTGAAGATACCCTTGAGGTTCCTTGAAAAGACGAGCCCGACGCCCTCGGTGAGCTTCAAAATCACATTGCCCGTGAAGCCGTCGGCCACGGCCACATCGCATGCGCCGAGCGGGATATCCCGCGCCTCGATGTTGCCGACGAAGTTGCACGGAGCGTCGCGCAGCAGCGCGAAAGCATCCCGCTGCAGGTCGCCGCCCTTTGATTCCTCGACGCCGATATTGACGAGCCCGACACGAGGGCTTTCAATGTGATGGATTTTTTTCATATAAACCGAGCCCATCACGCCGAACTGCATCAGCATCTGCGCGCGGCATTCGACATTCGCGCCCGAGTCGAGCAGCATGAAGCAGCCCTTTTCGTTGGGCATGATCGGCGCGAGCGCCGGCCGCTTGACGCCGTCGATACAGCCGAGCTTCACCATGGAGCCCACCACGAGCGCGCCGGTGTTGCCCGCGCAAACGAATGCGTCGCCGAGCCCGTCGTGCAGCGCATCCAGCCCGACGCCGAGCGAGCTGTGCTTTTTGCCGCGCGTGATCTCGCGCGGGGAATCCTCCATCGTGAGGATGTCGGGTGCCTCAATGAAGCTGATTTTCTCAAGTGCAATACCTTGTTGAAGCGCCGTTTCACGCAGTACCTTTTCACTGCCTGTCACGGCGAGCTCCACGCCATATTCGTTAACAGCGAGCGCGCAGCCCTTAAGCACCTCGAGCGGCGCGTTGTCGCCCCCGAAGCCGTCGATAATAATCCGCATCCGGATAAGCCTCCGTTCTTTTGCACATCTTCGATGCGCCGGTCGATTTTTGCAGCGGGGAATCTGTCGATATCTAATGCGTACAGTATAACTCAAAAACGGCGACAGCAGAAGAAAGAAGAGGTATCAAAGAGGAATCGCCATTTTTTGAGTGACGCAGGTGCAGGGAAATCGAAGCGAATGTGGCAAGACCCTGCACTTGCGCGCACGATTTTAAACAAGCGCGGCTCAGCAGGTATTATCTATATTTTCAACCTTTCGACGGTGTTTGTCAATCAAAAAATTGTGAATCCCGCGCGGCCGCGTCAAGGGCTTCAAGTGCGTTGCGCGCAGTAAGCTCGTATTTCTGCCGCCTGCCGCGAATCTTTTCGTGCGTCACGGGCGGCGCGATCAGCCCGAAATTGATATTCATCGGCTGGAAGCCGCGCAGCTGCGGGCTCGAGATATAATGCGCGAGCGCTCCGCAGGCCGTGGAAGCCGTAAAATCAATCGGCTTGAGCCCGCGCGCCTGCCTTGCGCAGTTAAGCCCCGCAAGCAGGCCGGAGGAGGCCGATTCGATATAGCCCTCCACGCCCGTGATCTGCCCCGCGAAATAAAGGGACGGCTCGGCGCGCAGCCTGTAGAAGCAATCAAGCAGCGCGGGCGAATTGAGATAGGTGTTGCGGTGCATGACGCCGTAACGGGCGAACTGCGCATTCGCGAGCGCCGGTATCATTGAAAAGACGCGCCGCTGCTCGGGGAATTTGAGGTGGGTCTGAAAGCCGACGAGATTGTAAAGGCTGGCTGCGGCATCGTCCTGCCGCAGCTGCACCACCGCGAAAGGCTCCGCACCCGTGCGCGGATCCCGCAGGCCGACAGGGCGCAGCGGGCCGAAAAGCAGCGTGTCGTGCCCGCGCGCCGCCATCACCTCCACGGGCATGCAGCCTTCGAAGACCTGCGGGCGCTGCTCGTCGAAGCCGTGCAGCTCCGCCATCCCGGCGTGGAGCAGCTCGTGAAGGAAGGCCTCGTATTCTTCGCGCGTGAGCGGGCAGTTGATATAGTCGTCGCCGCCGCGCCCGTAGCGCGCGGCAAAATAAGCCTTCTCCATATCGATGCTCGCGCGCTCGACGACGGGCGCGGCGGCGTCGTAAAAATGGAGCTGCGGCTCCCCGATATCGTGGCACGCGGCCGCACAGACGCGCGCGATGCTCTGCGAAAGCGCCTCGGAGGTAAGCGGCCCCGTGGCGGCGATGCGAAGCCCCTCGCGCGGCAGCTCTTCGATTTCGCCCTCGATCACCCGAATGCGCGCGTGCGAGCGGATCTTCTGCGTGACAAGACCCGAAAAGGCGTCGCGATCCACGGCCAGCGCGCCGCCGGCCGGCACGCGGCTTTCATCCGCGCACGCGATGATCAGCGAGCCGAGCCGCCGCATTTCCTCTTTGAGCAGGCCTGCGGCGGTTTCAAGGCGCTCCGCGCGCAGCGAGTTGGAGCAGACAAGCTCCGCAAAGCCCGCGCTGTGATGTGCGGTGGAAAATTTGCGCGGCTTCATCTCGCAGAGTGTGACGTCGGCGCCGTTTTGCGCCGCCTGCCATGCGGCTTCGCACCCCGCGAGCCCCGCGCCGATGACGGTGATTTCCAAACGAAGACCTCCGAAAAAAGATGATATATATAACACAATAAATATTTGAACTAACTTATCAAAAGATCAGACGATTGTGTCATATATTGCGCAGGTGCGTTCCGCAGAAGCGGAAACTCGCACGTGCTATGGCGTTTAGCCCGTTTCCGTATCAGTCAGAATCAACTATTCATTATTAGTTCTGACTGATACTGAGGGAATGCAAAAGGCATTTCATGAGTCGGCACCCTCTGCCGGCGCATGAAATGCCCCTGCAGAAGCCCTTCTTCTCCTGACGGGGAAGCAGGCCCGGGGTTGCCTATTCCTTTGCCTTTACCCAGCCGCAGCCTTCCTTCAGGCAGTGCAGCACGCCGCCGCGCTTTTTGAAGAGCGTCGAGCCGCACTGCGGGCAGGGCTCGCTCAGCGGCTCATCCCATGTCATAAAGCCGCATTTCGGGTGGTTTTCGCAGCCAAAGTAGGTCTTGCCGTTTTTTGAGCGCTTTTGCAGCACCTTCCCGCCGCAGACGGGGCAAAGGCCGCCGGTTTCTTTTGCAATGGGCTTGGTGTTTTTACATTCGGGGTACCCCGGGCAGGCGAGGAATTTGCCGTACCGGCCCGTTTTGATCACCATATTGCGTCCGCACAGCTCGCAGATGATATCCGTCTGCTCGTCCGGCACCTTGAGGTGCACGTCGCCGAGCTCCTCTTCGGCTGCCTTGAGCGTCTTTTCAAAAACCTCATAGAATTCGCCGAGCGTGCTCACCCAGTTTTTTTCGCCGGCTTCGATCCGGTCAAGGTCGCCCTCCATATTGGCCGTGAATTCCACATCCACCACGTCGGCGAAATGCTCCTTCATCAGCTTGGTGGTCACCTCGCCGAGCGCCGTCGGCTTGAGTTGCCTGCCTTCGCGCTCCACATAGTTGCGCTGGAGGATCGTGGTGATCGTGGGCGCGTAGGTGCTCGGGCGGCCGATGCCGTTTTCCTCGAGGGACTTGATCAGCGACGCCTCGGTGTAACGCGCCGGCGGCTGCGTGAAATGCTGCGACGCCTCGGTCACTTTTGAGACAAGCGCGTCGCCCTGCTGCAGCTCCGGCAGCGGGCGGTTGAGATCGTTGTCCGCCTTCTCGGCCTTCGATCCCTGCGCACTCTCAAGAGCCTCCTCGTAAAGCACCGCAAAGCCCGCGAATTTGACGGTGCTGCCCGTGGCCTTGAAGAGGTAATCGCCTGCCGAGATGTCGGCGGCGACGGTGTCGAGCAGCTGGTTTGCCATCTGGCTGGCCGTGAAGCGCTCCCAGATGAGCTTGTAAAGGCGGAATTGGTCGCTCGTCAGGCTCTCTTTGATCTTTTCGGGTGAAAGGGCGGGCATCGAGGGGCGGATGGCCTCATGGGCATCCTGTGCGCCCTGGCGGGATTTGTATACGCGCGGCGCTTCGGGCATAAATTCTCCGCCATAGGTATCCTTGATAAAACTAAGCGCGTCCTTCTGCGCTTCATCGGCGATGCGCAGGGAATCGGTGCGCATGTAGGTGATGAGGCCGACAGCGCCCATGCCCTTGAGCTCGACGCCCTCATAAAGCTGCTGCGCGATCTGCATCGTCCGCTTCGACTGGAAGTTGAGCCGCTTCGAGGCCTCCTGCTGAAGGGTGGAGGTGGTGAACGGCGGCGCGGGCGACCGCCTGCGAACGCTTTTTTTCACGCCCGAAACCGTGAATGCGGCGCCGCTGAGCGCGGAGAGGATGGCGTCGGCCTGCTCCTTGGTCTTAATCTCGATCTTACCGCCCGCGTTGCCGTAAAACCGCGCCGCGAACGGCTTTTTTGTGCCCTTCGCGAGCAGCTGGGCGTCGATCGTCCAATATTCCTCCGCCGTAAAGGCGGCAATCTCCTGCTCACGGTCGACGATCAGCCGAACGCAGACGGATTGCACACGCCCCGCCGAAAGGCCCGGGCGGATCTTCCGCCACAAAAACGGGCTCAGCTCGTAGCCGACGATGCGGTCGAGGATGCGACGCGCCTGCTGTGCGTCGACGAGGTTGACATCAATCGTGCGCGGATGCTTGATGCCTTCCTTCACGGCGTTTTTCGTGATCTCGTTGAAGGTGACGCGCAGGCTCTTGTCAACGTCGATCTTCAAAAGGTTTGCCAAATGCCAGCTGATGGCCTCGCCCTCGCGGTCGGGGTCGGTCGCGAGATATACGTGCGTGCTGGCCTTTGCCTCTTTTTTAAGCGAATTGATCAGATCGGCCTTGCCGCGGATCGGGATATATTTCGGCGCGAAACCGTGCTCGATATCGACGCCCATACGGCTTTTGGGCAGATCGCGCACATGGCCCATCGACGCGGCAACTTTGTAGCCGCGCCCAAGATATTTCTTGATGGTGTTGGCCTTCGCGGGGGATTCGACAATTACTAAATCCGACATCAGATCTCACCTTTGCAAAAGTCTAATATGCTCTGACATACCTGCGCCCGGGCAGCGACCGTGCGAGGCCCTGAATTTCAAGCGTAGTCATCACCGCAAGCAGCACGCGCAGCTCGAGATTGAGCTGCAGCGCGAGCACATCGATCTGCTGCGGCTGCGAATTGAGCGCCATGTAAACGGCCTCCTGCGTGGCCGTGAGCCCCTGCGGCAGCGGATGCGCCGGGGTGGGGAGCGGCGGAGCGGGATGCGCCGCCGAGGTCTTCGGAGGCGCCTGATCGGGGAAACGCTGCGCGGCGGCCGCCTCAGCCGCGTCCAGCGTTATCGTTTGCGGATAAAGGCCGATATATTCTTCCAGCACATCCAGCGCGGTGCAGACAGGCTTGGCGCCGTCGCGTATCAGCCGGTTGGCGCCCTGGGAAACTTCGCTGAAAATGCTGCCGGGCACCGCAAAAACATCCCGGCCCATCTCGGCCGCAAGGGAAGCGGTGATCAGCGAGCCGCTGCGGCTGCCGGCCTCCACCACCACCGTGCCGAGCGAAAGGCCCGCGATGATGCGGTTGCGAAGAGGGAAATGGATGCGGTCGGCGCGCGTGCCGGGCGGGTATTCGGAAACAATCGCACCGTTTTTTGAAATCAGCCGGCGCAGCTCCTCGTGCTGGGAGGGATAGTTGATATCCGGCCCGCAGCCGATGACGGCGATGGTTTTTCCGCCGCCCTTGAGAGCGCCCCTGTGCGCCGCGCCGTCGACACCCACTGCAAGCCCGCTGACGACGGTGGCTCCGCATTGGGCAAGCCCGGTTGCGAGTTTTGTTGCGGCTTCGTAGCCGTATTCCGTAATGCGCCGCGTTCCCACCATCGCAATGAGCACCCTGTCGTCAACGGGCGGGAGCGTGCCCCATATATACAATGCGCAGGGAGGTGCAAATATGTCGCGAAGCCTGCGCGGATAGTCTTCGTCGTCAAGAGTGAGGATGCGGTAGCCGAGGGATGCGCAGGCCTCGACGATGGCCTTGCTTTTTTCAAGCGATTTGGAGCTCAGCGCTTCGATCTCGCGTTTTGTAAGCGAGCCGGCCTGCGCAAGCTGCAGAGGAGCCGCGTCGTATACCCCGCGGACGCCTCCGAATTTTTCAATCAGAGCCAGCGGTTTCGTGCTTGCCTGCCCGAGTGCCGCCTGAAGCCACACCCAGTATTCCTGCCCGCCCAAAAGCATCCGCCCCCCGTCAAAAGTAAGTTGCCGGCCTGAAAACTTTTGCCTTGCGATGACCGCGGGCCGGCGAATGACAGCCGAAGGCAATGGATCGCGCCAGACCGTGTCAGCGCTGCTTCTCGATCTCCCACATCAGTATGGCGGCCGCGGCAGCCGCGTTGAGGGATTCCGCGCGCCCTTTCATGCGGATGGTCACGCGCTTGTCGCAGACGGAAAGGCATCCTGCCGAGAGCCCTGCGCCCTCGTTGCCCACACAGGCGACAATGCCGCCCGAAAGGGGCTCGCGTGTGAGGTCGTCCGCGCCGGCGTCCGCCGTAGCGGCGAGCGTCTTCATGCCCTGTGCGCGCAGGGCACGCAGCGTGCCGCAGAAATCCTGCAGCTCGTAAACCTTCAGCCGGAAGACCGCGCCCATCGAGGCGCGCACCACCTTGGGTGACCACAGATCGGCGCAGCCGGGCGAGAGCAGCACGCCGTCAACCCCCAGCGCCTCGGCGCTGCGC
>JARLHS010000029.1 GCA_031292115.1 Clostridia bacterium
AAAGCAATATGATGTCCGTCGCGGCGGGTCTTGCCGCCGCCGGCAAGATTGTTTTTGCAAGCTCCTTTGCCATGTTTGCGGCCGGCCGCGCTTTCGAGCAGGTGCGCAATTCCATCGGGTATACGCATCTCAATGTCAAAATCGGCGCGACGCACGCCGGCATTTCAGTGGGCGAAGACGGCGCGACCCATCAGTGCAACGAGGATATCGGCATCATGCGCACGATCCCGGGCATGGTGGTCGTCAGCCCCTGCGACGCGGTGGAGTCACGCGCGGCGGTGGAAGCCGCCATCAAATATGACGGCCCCGTCTATCTGCGCTTCGGACGCCTTCCGGTGCCGGTGCTCAACGACAATGCCGGCTATCAGTTTGAGCTCGGCAAGGGCGTTGTGCTCAGGGATGGCCGCGACGTCACGCTCGTCGGCACGGGCATGATGGTATCGGCAGCGCTCGACGCGGCAAAGCTGCTGGCGGCGGAAGGCATCGACGCGAGGGTCATCAACATCCATACCATCAAGCCGATCGACGCCGAGCTGCTGGCCAAGGCCGCGGCGGAAACCGGCGCAATTGTCACGGCGGAGGAGCACAACATTATCGGCGGGCTTGGCGGCGCCGTGTGCGAGGCCGTTTCGGAGCGGCATCCCGCGCCTGTACTGCGTGTCGGCATGCAGGATGCTTTCGGCAAATCGGGCAAGCCGCAGGCTCTGCTCGAATATTTCGGGCTCACGGCAAAAGACATTGCGGCGAAGGCGAAACAGGCAATCGCGATGAAATAATGCCGCGCTGCGTTTCTAAAACGCGGCGGCGGGAATATACTTGAATATCTGCGCTGGGCAAGGCGCGTTTGAAAATGGATGATGGTGGTGCCGGCAATGGGAATCTCTAAGCGGCGCGCCGCCGCAAAGCCACTCGTGACGGCGGTGATCGTTGCGGCCGGGAAGGGTGAGCGCATGGGTGCGGGCATCGACAAGCAGCTCGCCCCGCTCTGCGGCATGCCCGTGGTCGCCCGCACCATCGCGGCGTTTGAAGAGAGCCTGCTTACCGATGAGATTGTCGTTGTCGTCTCGTCGGCGGGCATGGTGCCTGTCGCCGCCATCGTAAAGGAATTCGGCTTTGAAAAGGTGGTACGCATTGTCGCGGGCGGCCAGACGCGGCAGCAATCCGCTGCTGCGGGCTTCGCCGCCGCGAACCCGGCGACGCTGTTCGTGGCGGTGCACGACGGCGCAAGGCCGCTGATCGCGCCGCAGGCCATCGACGATGTGGTCGCGGCGGCGATTGAGTCGGGCGCGGCCGCAGCCGCCGTGAGGGTGAAGGACACCATCAAGGTCGCCGACGCGCAGGGCTTCGTGGTCTCCACACCCGAGCGCGCGGCGCTCTGGGCGGTGCAGACGCCCCAGGCCTTCGGCGCAGAGCTTTACCGCGCGGCGCTCGCCGCGGCGGAGCGAAGCGGGGCCGATTATACCGACGACTGCCAGCTCGCCGAAGCCGCCGGCCACCGTGTGAAGCTTGTGGAGTGCGCCTATACCAACATCAAGATCACCACGCGCGAAGACATCTGCTACGCGCAGGCGATCCTTGAGGAGGGCGCGCAGGGCGATTATTTATAACACAATATATATTAGAACTATTTTTTATGAGATCAGACTGGCGTTTAACTGATCTGAGTGAGTAATGCATCGCGAAATTTGATGATCTGATTTAAATTGCGGAAATGAACTGTCAATGGACGCGCCGGTTTCAACCGGGCGGTTTGGTAATGGCTGATATCGTGCGGCGACCGGTCGCCTACAGGCGAAAAAACGATGCCGCTGTCCGAGCACGCAGCAAGTTAAGGCATCGTTTTTAGGGAGCATTGCCCGATGCGGGCACCATCAACTGCGCCGCGCGGTTTTTCCGGCGCCCCACATCTAGAAAACGCCCTTTTTTGCACCCTTTTTTCGGGCGGGCGAAAAAAGCGGTGAGCCTGCCGCGACTTGAGCGGCAAAGATGTATTTGATTATCAACTATTCTATATCGAGCAGATTACCCTCTTAAAATAGCGAATAGCCTTATTTACTCCGACGGATGTAGAGTTTTGTGCGACTGGGGGTGGCGGCGTGAGGATCGGGCACGGGTATGACGCGCACAGGCTCGAGCGCGGGCGCAGGCTGGTGCTCGGCGGCGTGGAGATCGCCCACGAGACGGGGCTGCTCGGCCATTCGGATGCCGACGTGCTGGTGCACGCGGTGATGGATGCGCTGCTCGGCGCGGCCGCGCTCGGCGACATCGGCCTGCTTTTTCCCGACACCGACGAAGCCTTCCGCAATGCGGACAGCCTCGCGCTGCTGCGGCGCGTGCGCGCGCGGCTCGAGGAATGCGGCTACCGCATCGTCAACATCGACGCCACGGTGATCGCGCAGGAGCCGAAGCTGCGCCCCCATATCGAGCGCATGCGGTGGAATATCGCCGCCGCGCTGGGCACCGAGCCCGACAACGTCAGCGTCAAGGCCACGACCGAGGAAGGCATGGGCTTTTCGGGCGCAAAGGAAGGCATCGCCGCGCATGCGGTGTGCCTGATCGAGTAGATTTCAAAGGTTAGAGAAAAGAAGCTTGGAATCAGAGGACAGGGATTGGATGACAGAGCCGCCGCCGGGATTATCCCGGCGGCGGCTGAATTTTTGGATTGAAATAAATACAAATAGGTCTGCTTATTTCTTTTTGACCGGCATCCAGATTTCGCTGATGTACTCCTTGCTTTGATTGTCGCCTTCTGTGTACATTTCCAGGTCGTAATCCTGAATCCGTTCATACTCGGCTTGCGGCAGCCATTCGCTGTAGATCCGTTTGAGAACTTCCTGCAGGGCATCCGGCATCGGCCCAACACACCTGAATACAGCCCAGGTGTTTGCCGGAATGGTCAGAACTTCGTATCCATCCGGTATGTCAGCACCTTCAGCGTACTCGCGGCCGATGCCGTATCTGAATTCATCGCAACCAGACTTTTCCGGCTCACAGACGCCCATCATGCCGCATACCTTTTTATGATAGCCATTCAGATAGTATTCTGACCAAAATTTTGGCAGGTCACTGAAACTGCTCTCCGCTTTGAAAAGCCTTGTCATTGCAAACACACGAAACAGATCCCGGTTGATGATTTTATAATCCATAACCGTACCGCCTTCCAATCTGATTTTGATGATCAGGCGATTGAATGATTTGAGATTGGAGCCTTCCAGTTTTGCCTGACTTGGAGTTACGCCATGGAACCGGGTAAACGCCTTTGTAAAGCTCTCCGGTGTTTCATATCCATACTTTAAAGCAACATCAATCACTTTGATATCTGACAGGATAAGCTCCTGACCGGCAAGAGAAAGGCGCCTGTTCCTGATATACTCTCCGACGGTTATTCCGGTCAACAGACTAAACCCTCTTTGAAAGTGATAACTGGAAATATAGACATGCCCTGCGATATCTTCACAGGTTAAATTATCAAGCAAGTGATCTTCCATATAACCGATTGCCTTGTTGAGACTTTGAATCCAATCCATTCAATCACCTCCCTGTGACTTAATGATAAACTGTTTCTTCATTTCAGTCCTGTCACAGAATGCTCAGATTTGTCGGGCGTATCTGCTGATGGGTCATGACGGGATTTATCACAAGCCGGCTGGATTACTGTGCCGGCTTTTCCTGCCGCATCGTCAGCGAGATGCGTTTCTTTGCGGTGTCGACCGAGAGCACGCGCACCTTGACGATCTCGCCCACCTTCACGGCCTCGGAGGGGTGGCGGATATAGCGGTCACAGAGCTGCGAGATGTGCACGAGGCCATCCTGATGCACGCCGATGTCGACAAACGCGCCGAAATCTATGACGTTGCGCACCGTGCCCGTGAGCTCCATGCCGGGCTTGAGGTCGGCGATATCGAGGATGTCGGTGCGAAGCAGCGGCTTGGGCAGCTCGTCGCGCGGGTCGCGCCCGGGTTTCGCAAGCTCACGGACAATGTCGTGGAGTGTGGGGAGGCCGATCCCCGCTTCCTTTGCCGCGCGCTCCTCGCCGTAGGCCCGCAGATGATCCTGCAGCGCGGCCCCGCCGTTGCGAACGTCGCGCGGCGTATGGCCGGAAAGCGCCAGCAGCTTTTCCGCCGCAGCGTAGGATTCGGGATGCACCGAGGTGTTGTCGAGCACATTCTTGCCTTCGGGGATGCGCATAAAGCCCGCGCACTGCTCAAAGGCCTTCGGGCCGAGCTTGGGCACCTTCAGCAGCTCCCTGCGGCTCTTGAAGCCCCCGTTTTCCTCGCGGTAGCCGACGATGCTTTTCGCGACGGCGCCGTTGATGCCCGAGATGTGCGAAAGCAGCGGATGCGACGCGGTGTTGAGGTCGACTCCGACACTGTTGACGCAATCCTCCACCACGCCGCCAAGCGCCTCGTCGAGAAGCGCCGGTTTCAGGTCGTGCTGATACTGCCCGACGCCGATCGCCTTCGGGTCGATCTTGACGAGCTCGGCAAGCGGATCCTGCAGGCGGCGCGCGATAGAAACGGCGCTGCGCAGCGATACGTCGTAATCGGGGAATTCCTGCGCGGCAAGCTTTGAGGCCGAATAGACCGAGGCGCCCGCCTCGCTTACCACCATATAGGAAACGCTGCGGCCGAGCTCCCTGAGCAGGCCGGCGGTAAAGATTTCGGTTTCCTTCGAGGCCGTGCCGTTGCCGATGGCGATCACCTCAACCCCGTATTGTTCGATGAGCCGGCCGACGGTGCGCTTTGCCTCCTCGATCTTGCTCTGCGGCGGCGTGGGGTAGATGACCGTTTTGTCAAGCACCTTGCCCGTGGCATCCACCACCGCCACCTTGCAGCCCGTTCGGTAGGCCGGGTCGAGCCCCAGCACCGCGTGGCCGCGCACGGGCGGCTGAAGCAGAAGCTGCTTGAGATTCATCGCGAAAACGCGGATCGCCTGCTCCTGCGCGCGGTCGGTGAGCTCGTTGCGCACCTCGCGCTCGATCGAGGGGAAGATCAGGCGCTCATAGGCGTCCTTCGCCGCGTCCCTGACAAGCTGCGCGCAGCGCCTGCGCGGCGTGACAAAAAGGGCGGCTGCCAGACGCAGCATCTTTTCCTCATCAAGCAGCAGCGAAACCTTTAAAAACTCCTCGCGCTCGCCGCGGTCGACGGCGAGGATCCGGTGGCCCGGGATCTTCGCCACAGGCTCGGAATATTCGTAATACATCGCATAAACGGAGTCTTCGTCTTTTGCCTTTTTTGATTCGAGCACGCCTTCGCGCAGCGCGCATTCGCGGATCGATTTGCGCAGCGCGGCGTTGTCCGAGATCCCCTCGGCGACGATGTCGAGCGCGCCGGCGACGGCGTCCTGCGCCGTGGGCAGTCCTTTTTCTTCGCTGACATACTGCTGTGCGAGCACAAGGATGCCGGCTTCGTCGGTCTCCTGCGCGAGCAGCGCGGCCGCGAGCGGCTCAAGCCCGCGTTCGCGCGCGATCGTGGCGCGCGTGCGGCGCTTCGGGCGGAACGGGCGGTAGATATCGTCGATCTCGGTCATGGTCTTTGCCGATTCGAGCATGGCGGCGATCTCCGGCGTCAGCTTTTCCTGCTCGCCGATGCTTTTTACAACCTCGGCGCGCCGCTTATCGAGGCCGCGCAGGTATTCGAGCCGCTCGGAAAGCTCCCTGAGCACCTGATCGTCGAGCGAATCCGTCATTTCCTTGCGGTAGCGCGCGATGAACGGGATAGTGTTGCCGTCGTCAATCAGCTTGACGACATTTTCAACCTGGCCGCGCCGGAGGCTGAATTCCGCGGTGAGTGTGCCGGTAATATCCAATTGTGAGACTTCCTTTCAAAAGCAGCACCTGCGGTGCGGCCGGGGATTTTTATCGTGCGGCAGGCAGCGCAGGCGGTATCGAGTGGCCTGATAGACCCGCCGTGAGGTTTCTTGTCACGCAGCGCGTTTGCGCATGAGGAACGTAACCATAAAGATCGCGGAAGAAAACAGGATGATCGTCGCGCCGCTCGCGGTGCCTGTGTAGTAGGAGGTAAGCAGCCCCGCTATGCCGGCGAAGAGCGAGAACAGCACGGCCGTGAGGTGGTAGCTGCGGATGTTGCGCGTGATGTTGCGCGCCGAGGCGGCAGGCAGCACGAGGAAAGAATTGATGACGAGAAGCCCGACCCACGACATCGAGATGGTGACGATCACGGCGACAAGCGCCGAAAAAACACATTCGATCAGCAGCACGTTGACGCCGCGACTCTGGGCAAGAGAGGTGCTGATGCTTGAAAGGAACAGCGGATTGAGAAGAAAAACCCAAAGAACGACTGTGACGGCGAGCACAATGGCTGCCGCCGCGATCTGGCCGGTGGTGATGCTCAGGATATCGCCGATGAGGTAAGCGTTCATCTTATTGAAGCTGTTGCCGTTGAGCGTTGAAAGAAAGATGCCCGCCGCGATGCTCATCGAGGTGAAAACGCCGATAACGGTGTCGCTGTTCATATGCGCCCGGTGCTTGACAAGCGTGACGGCAAACGAAAACGCCAGAGAAAAGGCGATCGCAGCCCAGAGCGGCGAGAAAAAGCCGCTCATCACGCCGATGACAATCCCCGTAAAGGCGCCGTGCCCGAGTGCATCCGAGAAGAAAGCCATGCGGTTCTGCACGATCATTGTGCCGATCAGACCGAAAAGCGGCGTGATGATGATGACGGCGAGCAGCGCGTTTTTCATAAAAATCATGTGCCCGGGCTGCGCCCAGTCGAACGGCAGCACCGAAAGCATCTGATACCACAGATTCATTGCGCGGCACCCCCTCCGTAAAACGTGCCGCGGAAGCCCTCGTCGGCGTAGACCTCGCTTGGCGTGCCGGATTTGAGTACCGTCCGGTTGAGCAGGATGACGGTATCGGCGTACTTTTCCACATAGGGCAGGTCGTGGGAGATCAGCAGCACCGAAAGGTCAAATTCCTTCTTGATGGTGGTGACAAGCTCATAAAAAAGCTCAATGCCGTTTTTATCCATGCCCGAAACAGGCTCGTCCAGCAGCAGGATATCGGGCATCGGGCAGAGCGCGAGCGCAAAAAGCACACGCTGCCGCTCGCCGCCGGAAAGCGCGCCGAGCCGTCTGTCGATCAGGTGCTCCGCGTTGACCTTCTTGAGCTGTGTTTCCGCCGTCTCGCGCAGCCGGTGCGGAATGTGGAGCCAGGCCGGCCAGCCGGTCGTCGCCGCGATAAAAAGATCGAGAACGCTCACGGGCGTGCCGACGTCGAACTGCGGATTCTGCGCCACGTAGCCGATCGAGGGCGTGCGTGCGGGGCTGCCGTCCGATTTGAAGAAGGTCACTTTGCCCGTATAGTCCGTCTGCCCGAGCAGAGCCTTGACCAGGGTGCTTTTGCCCGCGCCGTTGGGGCCGATCACGGCCGTCAGCTCGCCGCAGTGCAGGTGAATATTGACGTGCTCGAGGATCTGCGTCTCCCCGATGCGCACATTCATATCCTTGATCAGTGTGCAGCATTTATTGCGGCAGCTTTCGCCGCAGGGCTTTTCCGGCCCGAAGGAATCACTTCTTTGTGACAAGGCCATTGCCTCCTTTGAAAGGGATATCCTAATTATTATACCATAGATCGATGTGAATTTGAAATTGGCTTTGAATTCTTTTTGTCTTTATAGTATAATAGGGAAAACACGGTTGGGGGTCGAAGTTTTGTCCTTTCGCGCCGTACGGCGCGATGAGAGCACGGCCAGAACTTTCAGCCTTCTGCAAAAGGATGGTTATCATCATGGAAAAGATCTTATCACTGCTTGAGGAAAACGCGATGCTTACGCCCGCCCAGCTCGCGGCCATGCTGGGCCTTGACGAGGAGCAGGTACGGCAAGCGATTGACGAATACGAAAAAAGCGGAATCATCCGCGGCTATACGGC
>JARLHS010000004.1 GCA_031292115.1 Clostridia bacterium
CTTAGTTTCCCTTTTTCAGCGTCGGCTGACTCTCTTCACAGTCTTTTGCGATGCAGCTGTCCGCCTTTTCTGAATGATAATCCAGCCTGCGCACGCGATACTGGATATCCTCAAGCAGCTTGCGCTGGGCCGAGATCAGGTCGGCCAGCAGGCCGACGATGCAGGTAAGAACGCCGAGCAGGATGAAGATCGTGGCGAAAATCAGAGACTGCACGTGCCCTGCGCCGTAACCCATAAAATAAAGAACCAGGAAACGGATGGCGATCACCGCGCCGATTGCAAAGATGATGCCGCCGAGCCCAAGGAAAAAGCGCAGCGGATTATACATCATGAATGTACGCATGATCGTCGTGGAGGAACGCTTCATATAGCCCCACATGCTCTTGAAAAGGCGCGATTTGCGCGTTTCGGGGTTCGTGTGGATCGGCACCGACGTGATCGCGATCTTGTTGTGGCCGGCCTGGATGATCGTTTCAAGTGTGTAGGTATACCGATTGACAACGTTAAGGCGCATGGCCGCCTCACGCGAAAACGCGCGGAAGCCGCTCGGTGAATCGGGGATGTCGGTGCCCGATGCCACACGCACCACCCAGCTGCCTAGATGCTGGAAATTCTTTTTCCTCTTGGAAAAATGCTCGATATCGTCGATCGGGCGGCTGCCGATTACAATATCGGCCTTTCCTTCGAGAATCGGCTCGACCAGCTTTCCGATATCCGCCCCGCAATACTGGTTATCCGCATCGGTGTTGACAATGATATCCGCTCCGAGACGCAGACAGGCGTCAAGGCCCGCCGTAAAGCCCTCGGCAAGCCCCTTGTTGCACTTGAAGCTCACCACGTGCTGGATGCCCAACCCTTTGGCGACTTCAACCGTTTTGTCGGTGCTTCCGTCGTCGATGATCAGATATTCGATCTCATCGACGCCCGGCAGAGCCTTGGGCAGATCGTTGAATGTCTCGGGCAGCGTCTTTTCCTCATTATAGCAGGGGATCTGAATGATCAGTTTCATTTATTTATTCCACAGCCTTTCGACTACTTCCGACATCCTGTCCCATGAATATTTATATTCCTCACCCTTGACATTGTGTGCAAACTCCTCGGCTCTGTTTTCCTCAAAGAACTTTTGCACAGCTTCCGCGATCGCCAGAGAGTTTCCCGGCTCCACTACATAACCTGTTTTTCCGTTTAGAACTACCTCTGGCAGGCCGCCGACATTTGTGACAACAACCGGCTTATTAAAGCCATATGCAATTTGAACAATGCCGCTTTGCGTCGCGGAAATATAAGGCAGAGCTACAAGATCGCAAGCCGCAAAAAACTTCTCTACCTCATGGTCGGGGGTATAGCCGTCGTAAATCGTTATGATATCCCCCAGGTTGTTGTCCTTAATCAGTTTTAAATATTCCTCTTTGTCGTCGACAAAATCTCCTGCTACGAGCAGAATAAGCTCACCAAATTTTTTTCGTAAGAGGGGCATCGCGCTGATCAGATATTTAAGCCCCTTGTATTCACGAACCAATCCAAAAAAAAGTATCACCTTTTTATCCATACCAATGCCAAGCTTTTCACGAGCTTCACTGCAAGACATATTTTCGAATTTAAAAGCATTGAATGTGGGAAGGACAGTCTTTTCGAGTTTTGCGTCGGCTATAATTGTCTGCAAATCGATTGCGTCCTGTTCGGAATGTACAATAAAAGAATCACCCTGTCGCAAAACATTGCGCGACAGCCATTTATCCATGGGAAAACGCTCGTGGGGAAAAACGTTATGGCATAAAAAAAGAACCTTTGCCTTTTTTAGATGTCTGACGATACTCCAATAGCATGGTGCAAAATAAGGATGCCACCACTGTATAATTACCAGGTCTGGTTTCAAGGCGTTAATCTTTTTCGCAGAAGCCAGCCAGGATAACGGATTTGCAGTGTTGATTAAATAATCTGTGCCCTCAATTTTAAATGTATCGTTTTCATAGTCACGCTGCTCCTTTTTAAAAAGCAGCTTTGGGTATTGCAGTTTAAAAGAAACCATGCTTACATCGTTATTTTTTTTAAGAGCCCTGTACATCATGCCTGTATAATGCGAAATACCACCCTTATAGGGGTATACCGGACCGATTAAAACAATTTTCATCGTCACTGATCCTTTTAATTAGCCTGTTTGTTCCTAATATTATCTCCACTACTCCGTGATTGCGCCATTATAATGCGGCTTCATCGGGGAGCATCCCCATTCAGAATGAATCGCCGCAAGCGGAGGAGTATTGCACCGCGATTCTCATAAAAGCCGAATCTATATACCGGATACAGTCAGCGCTGCAACTAAGCAGGACGATATTTAGTGTTATTGATACATAAAGTATTATATCTTATGGGGATTTTGCTGTCAATACCAATTGAACTGCTCCTGACCGTTTGTTTTGAATGGTCAATCGTCTCCTATTTTATTATAAATACTTTGTGAAATGAAGAACAAAATAAACGAAATCCTCATATACAAGCAGCGCAACAAACAAGACGCATAGAACCTGGACAGAAACCTGCCTTATCATGAGATATGAAATGCCTCCATTAGGCCGGGTGTCCTTTTCCTTGGTATACGGCTCCAATCCCCCTACCCTCTGTGCTATAAAAACGACTGCCAGCGCGATCGCGGATATTCCACAAAGATAATAACGCGACTGGAAACCGCCAAGATAGCCGGATACATATCTAAACTCATAGAAAGCACGCAGAAACTGCGTTAAAGCTGTGATGACAATGGCAAAATAAACAGCGAACACTACTGACGTATCTGTATTGCGACTTCTGTCTTTATTCCGAAAGAAAACAAGCAGCAGCGGCAGCACAATAAGGCTTTCAAGGCCGATTTGGTTAAGCGAATAAATGCTGCCTTTTTTATAAAGCGATACATGCGAGGCGATGCCTGTCCATGTGCCAACAAATCGTGACGCGTAATAATTAAAATAGACCATAAACCTCATAAACGTGCGCTTCAGCGGCGCAACGTAAAAACTTGACGCGTAAAACTGCTGTGGCTCCAGCTTCACAAAGGATGGCTGGAAACTGCCCGTCTGCAGATGAACGGCAATAAAATAGGCCGCCGTAATCAGATAAAGCGGCAGTGTGATCAGAAACCTCTTGGAAAGAATAAAACGCAGGTTTTTTTCCCGTATAAGTGTAATCAGGAGGAAGATTGCAGTAGCCACCAGTACGATTACCCCTGCGGTAAGTTTCGAGAAAAAGGCGATGGAAACCCCCGTTGCGATCAGCAAGAAGGTGCCGGTATTCCGCTTTTTCTCAGCAAAGCGCAGCAGCCCGAGGATGAAGACCGTCACGCCGAGCAGCGCCAGCGTATCGTTATTGATACCGGCACAGTCATATGCCAGCATCGGCACTGACACGCAGATGGCTGCATAAAGCAGGTGCAGCACCGGCCGCCCCCTGATGCGGCTGAAGCCAATATAAAGCACGAGCAGCATGGCAAGCAGGGCAATCGCCATACTGAAAACGCGCAGACGGACAATATGGATTGTCACCGTGTCTCCGACGATCCTCACGCCGCCCGAGAGCCGCATGATTTGATAATAGAGCGGCGGATGACCAAGATAATTAAAACTGCCAGTAAATTTGAATGTTCCCGTGAAATTCTCGCGACTGGCGATGGAACCATCCGTTGTATTTCCTATGGTATCTCTTGTCATAATTGTCATCTTTGAAAAATCGGGTATGATACAGGGGTTTTTCTCAAGATAGGCGATATAGGAGATATGCGCCATTTCATCGGGAAATCTTCCCACGCGGTCACAGTAAAACCACATCTTATAAGTAAAGAAAAGTATGGCAATGACATAAATAAGAAGGATGAGCACATGCCATCTCCCGGTGCTCCTTTGCTCTGTCAACATTAACCCCTCCGCTTTCAGAAATGCTCCCGGACTATTCCCCCGAAACCATCGATTTCAAAGCTGTTCCTGTAACGTATATTACGCATTATTTTGAAATGATTTTGTTACCGTTTCTTAATAACGTGCTCATTATAGCATAGCCTCCGCCCTTTTTGCAACTTTTTTCGCCCAGTCTATATTTTTTTCAGGCGTTTCGACAGGATTTGGAGGTTTACGGTGGTGCAGTCGGATGCTATCGGTAAAATTTCTTCATTTTTCAGCCCCGCGGCCTGCACAGGAGCGTTTGACATACCTCTCATGCACCGATATAATAATATTGACTGAAGTTTGCGGCTGCCCGAATCCAGAAAACGAGCCGCATATAAGGGGGCTTTTTATGGATTTAACGGAATATCTGAACCGCTCCATCGAGGCGCTGATCAAATCGGCACTGCGCGCGGCGGTTTTCAAACCGAACGCGGTCAGATTCATCACAGGTTTCGGCGGCGCACAGGCAGCCGCGCGTGACAGGCGCATCGCCCATGAACAAGAAGGGCTTCATGTGCCGCCGTTTCTGATCGCGGGCATCACCGCGGGCTGCAATCTCCGCTGCGCGGGCTGCTACGCACAGACTCAGGGCTGCGGCTGCGGAGCCGAGCTCCCCGCCGAACGCTGGAGCGGTATCTTCAGCCAGGCGCAGGAGCTCGGTGTGGCGTTTATCCTGCTTGCGGGCGGAGAGCCCCTGCTGCGGCACGACGTACTCGAGGCGGCAACGCGTTTCCCAAAAATGGTCTTCCCCGTCTTCACCAATGGCACGCTGCTGGATGCGGAAAAGGTGCGTTTCTTTGAAAAGAACCGCAATCTTGTGCCGTTTATCAGCATTGAGGGCGGCAATGCCACCACCGACAGACGGCGGGGCAGCGGCGTGTATGGGAGCACGCAGCGCGCGATGGCGGAGCTGCGGCATGCCGACGTGCTTTTTGGCGCGTCGGTCACCGTAACGCGTGAAAATATGCCGGAGGTGACGGAAGCTGGATTTATTGCCGGACTGCGCGAAGCCGGCTGCGACGCCGTGATCTTTGTTGAATATGTGCCGGTCGGTGCCGATGCAGGCATGGAAGCGCTCAGCGATTGCGAACGTGAGGAGCTCAACGCGCGCATCGAAGCGCTGCGGGGCTCCCAGCAGATGCTGCTGGTCTCCTTCCCCGGCGATGAGAAGGAAACGGGCGGCTGTGTCGCCGCGGGGCGCGGCTTCATTTACATTGAGCCGGACGGCCGTGCCGAGCCCTGCCCGTTCTCCCCGTTTTCAGATATCAGCCTGGCTGATTGCACGCTTGAGCAGGCGCTGCGTTCGGGCTTCTTCGCGCGCCTTCGCGACTACGGCATCCTCTCCCAGCCGCACGACGGCGGCTGTCTGCTTTTTCAAAGGCAGGAGCAGGTAAAGGCGGAACTCGCCGAAGGCGAGTAGCCGAATGCAGGCCCCGCGGCAGCGGTCGAGGATTTAAAAAGACAGCTATGCGTTGACACAGACAGGTGAGCCGGGGATTTTTCAGCAGTTGCTGGGAAATCCCCGGCTTTTTTCGTTCCCCGCCGACGGGCCGGCTGTTTCATTTGTTCACCGGGCGTTTGGAGACCCGGTAATAATCGGGGTGCAGACAGGAAACAAATTTGGAGAAACGGATTGTGTACGGATGAGCACAGACAAAAAGATCATCAGACTGAGCGGCGCGCCCTCGGCAAGGCAGCAGGAATTTCTGCTGGCACAGACAAAATATGTTGCCTACGGCGGCGCACGCGGCGGAGGAAAATCGTGGGCACTTCGGCGCAAATGCATCCTGCTCGCGCTGCGGTACGGCGGCATCCGGATCCTGCTGCTGCGCCGGACGCTTGCGGAGCTGCACGAAAACCATGTGCTGCAGCTCATGGCCGAGCTGCAGGGCCTCGCGAAATACAAATCCGACGAGCGCGCTCTGCTCTTCCCGAACGGCAGCCGCATCCGGCTCGGCTACTGCGACGGAGAAGGCGACCTCGCGCAGTATCAGGGACAGGAATATAACGTCATCTGCATCGATGAAGCCACGCAGTTCACCGAGCTCCAGTTCCGCTGCCTGTGCGCCTGCATGCGCGGCGGAAGCCCGCGGCACCCGAAGCGCTTTTATCTGAGCTGCAACCCCGGCGGCCCGGGGCATGCGTGGGTAAAAAGGCTTTTCATCGACCGCAGCTTCACTGCCGACGAATGCCCCGGGGATTATACGTTTATCCCCGCGCGCGTCTATGACAACGATTTTCTCATGAAAAACAACCCCGACTATCTGCGGCAGCTCGAGTGCCTGCCCGAGGATCTCAAAAGGGCCTGGCTCTGCGGTGAGTGGGACGTCTTTGCGGGGCAGTTTTTCAGCGAATTCCGACGTGGGGTGCACGCCGTGCGGCCGTTTGAAATCCCGCAGGGCTGGCTGCGTTATTACACCAACGATTACGGGCTCGATATGCTCGCGGGGCTGTGGATCGCCGTTTCTCCCCGGGGGGAGGCATTCGTCTAC
>JARLHS010000030.1 GCA_031292115.1 Clostridia bacterium
ACCTGATCTCGGCCCAGCGCAAGCTGCTTGAGGATATCCAGTATCGCGTGCGCAGGCTGGATTATCATTCAGAAAAGGCGGACAGCTGCATCGCAAAAGACTGTGAAGAGAGTCAGCCGACGCTGAAAAAGGGAAACTAAGAAGTCTCGGCGGCTTATCCGGGGTAGTTCTGAAAGAAAGACGGGCTACGGCGTGCGACAGGAAAAGCCGTTGGCAGCTGCAGAAGTTGTGGTCCGGTTCTTTGAGTAAAGAAGAGTTTAAATCCAACGTCGAGGGCGAAGAATATAAGTATTCACGGGGCAGGATGTCCGAAGTTGTTGAAAGGCTGATGGGCAATTGAAACATAGAGTATTGGTTACCGGCGCTACGGGCTTTATGGGGAAGCGGCTTGTAAAGGCTTTGATTGATAATGGGTGTTCCGTCAGGGTGCTTGTTCGTAATACCGAGCTTGCGCATCAGGAGTTTCAGGATTCCTGCGAGATAGTTGCAGGCGATACCACCAGGCCGGAAACGCTTGTCGGATGCTGCGACGGTGTGGATATTGTATATCACCTGGCCGCTTTGATGGGGCACGATTTACCAAGCGAGGAAGCCTTTAAGCGGTTTCGCGCCATTAATGTTCAGGGAACCGTGAATATTGTGCGCGAATGCCAAAAAGCAGGTGTTAAGAGATTTATTCATGTAAGCAGCACGGCTGCAATGGGTTTATTAAAGGTTCCGGTTGTAGATGAGACGACGGAATGTGCCGCTTACACGCCATATCAGGTTTCAAAATATGAGAGCGAATGCTTTGTGATGGAAGAATACAGAAAAAGCGGTTTTCCCGCTGTTGTTCTTCGTCCTTCCATGATTTACGGCCCGGGATTCAAGGGCGATTTCCTGACGATTGCAAAGGTTTGCAAGAAAGGGATTTTCCCCACAATCGGAAGAGGGGATAATCTTTCTCCCGCGCTATACATCACGGATTTAATTCATGCACTTATTCTGTTTGCGGAAAAAGGCGAGGTTGGTCAAATCTATCTATTGTCCTCTGAGCAGTCTTATACCCTTCGGGAGACCGCGATGATCATCAGCGAGTCTTTGAATAAGAAACTGACGTTTATTTATGTCCCCGTTTGGGCGGCGGAGTTTGGAGCATGGTTATTAGAGAAAACTTATGGAATCAGCAAAAAACACCCGCCTGTTACAAAGAGAAACATACAGTCAATGGTAACAGACCGTCTGTTTGATATAAACAAAGCCAAAGAAGTCGGATTTGTTCAGCAAGTTTCATTCAGAGAAGGACTTTCAAAAACAATCAATTATTTTAAAGAGCAAGGGTATGTTTAGGAGGAAAGAATGGAACAGAAACAAGAAATTGAGGTTTTTGGAGTAAATTACGAACGCTTTGCCATGGGAAACCTAATCAGAAAACTGTGTAATAAATTGGATATCGACACAGTGGCTGAGCTGCCGGCACAGGGTACCAAGGCAATGCCCAGTATCTATTCACTGGGGTTTGGGTTGGCAGGGAAGAAAGTCACGCTAATAAACGGCGTAGAGGAATATAAGAGAGAATGGGAAAAGCTCAATATAGATAAAACGGTATGTTTTAATAAACAGGCGGATATTTTGCATACGGATTTTCCTGATAATTATTTTGATTTCGTATGGAATTGCGTATATATTCCTGTAGAAAAAGATCCAGACGCTCTTATTGAAGAGATGAAGCGTGTTTCAAAGAAGTACGTTGCAATTGTCACAGTCAACAGAGGAAATGTAGGATATCATGTCCATACCACGCTGCATAAAATCAACGACATGCCATGGACGCACGGAGATAAGCAATACAACAAACGAAAGTTTCTTGCCCATAAGCTGGAGGAACACGGTTTGACCATCGTTAAAAGGGGCTTTGTGGATTGCCCTGTCTGGCCGGATTCCCTTGGCTTTCGCGATATGAGGCTGCATCGCAATAATATACAATTTGATAATGCGGCATGGGTGAGTCCCTATACGGATATGCTCAAAAACAACAGTTATCCCGGCTGGATGAAAGCGATGTATGGTTGGGAAAGTATTCCCATGTTCCCGATTATTAAAACGCTGTATGCGCATCTGACCTATGTAATTGCGGAAAAGCGATGAAAGCAAAAGCCGATATTGAGGAATTATGAATAAAAATAGAACTTTAAAGATAATCGGCACTATTGTAACTGTAATAGCGTTGTTCTTTATAATAAAAAAGTTGGTTGAATTAAACCTTGATTATTCTCTGCTATTACAAAAGACAAATTTGTTATATATTATTCTGTTCAGTGCTGTTTACGGGATACAGATGTTTGTGATTTGCATCCCATGGAAAACGTTTATCAGCATATTGACCCACGAAAAGATTCCATTCAGCAAAGCAACCTGGATTTATAACAAGTCAAACTTCATGAAATATATCCCCGGGAATGTGTTTCAATATGTTGGGCGAAACGAACTTGCAATCAGGTTGAATCTGAGCCATGTGGATGTTTCATTTGCTACGGTATGCGATATCATTATGATTGTCGCTGCAAACTTTCTTGTATCTGTTATCATGTATGCTCAGGGCGTAGGCAAATGGTTTGCCAAGTATGGAGTTACCAGCTTCTATTTTGTACTGATAGTACTTGCTGTTATTTGTATTGTTCTTGCGATCCTTTTTGTAAAACGAAAACAGCGTGTGAAGAATTATTTAGATAAATTGCATGTTTTTGTAGAAAAGCAGTCCGTGATTAGACTATTGTGTTGCTTTTTATATTATTTATTTTTGACCCTGGTAATCAGTTTATCATTTACTTTAGTTTTGCAAAAAATAGTGGGAACACCCGTTAAGCCGGAAGTTATCCCGATTATTATCGGCACTTATACACTCTCCTGGATTGCGGGATTTATCGTGCCGGGAGCGCCCGGAGGGATAGGAATACGCGAGGCGGTCATTACACTGCTTCTCACAGGAGTTGTCCCGGTCAGCGATGCCTTGATGGCCGCGCTGATATTCCGGTTTATCAATATAATCGGTGACTTTTGGGGTTTGTTTTTGGCTTTTATTTTTAATAAATCAGTAGATCGTTATCATCGGAAGGAAGAAATTACGCCATGAATAAATCGGATTTTATTACCAGACTGTCGCCTCGATTTGCGACCTATAAGATTAACCACTATTTCGGTCTGGGAAAGATCGACCCGATAACGCTGACCTATTCGGTCACCTCTGCCTGTCAGTCGCGGTGCAAGACGTGTCAGATCGGGCATATGTATATGGAGCATCCTGAAAGATCACAAAATGATATGACACTTGAAGAGATCGAAAAGATGTTCTCCACCATGAAACCTGTATATTTTTTCAACATCAGCGGCGGGGAGCCGTTTTTACGCAAAGACCTGCCGCAGATTGTGGCGCTTGCCTGCAAGTATCTGAAGCCTCGTGTCATTCATACGCCTACCAATGCGATCATGCCTGGGCGCATTGAGGAAAAAACCAGAGAGATCATGGAAATCATCATGGCTTACGATCCGACGGTTCCCTTTACCGTAAAACCTTCAATTGACGGGGTGGGCGATCTCCACGACGAAATACGGGGCGTAAAAGGGAACTTTGAAAAATTGCTTGAGACCATTGATCGTCTGAAAAAAGTCGAAAAGGATTATGACAATTTTCATCTGGAGCTTGGAACGGTCATTTCCAATTTTAATATTGATCATTTAGATGAAATTGAGGACTTTGTCCAATCGTTGGGTGTGGAAAGTTATCGTAACGAGGTAGCGGAGCAGCGCACGGAGTTTTTTAACCTCGGTGATCCGATTACTCCGGATGCAGAGACCTATCAGCGGCTGATTAAGGATTTTGCACGCAAAACTGAGGAGAACATTGGGAAGAAGAAAAGCCTCGCTAAAATGACGGAAGCACTTCGCATTGTTTATTACGATATTGCGGGAAACATTTTGAAGGAAAAGCGTCAGGTAATCCCCTGCTATGCGGGTATTTCCAACGTGCACATTAACTACGACGGGGGCGTCTGGCCGTGCTGTGTACTTGGATATGACAAGCAAATGGGCAATATAAGAGAATATAACTACGATTTTCAAAAGCTATGGTATTCCGACGAAGCAAAAGCAGTGCGCAGGTCGATTAGGAATAAGGAGTGTGCCTGCCCGCTTGCAAATCAGGGGTATTCCAATCTGCTTCTTAACTTTCCGTCGCTGATAAAAGCATACAGGAAGATGCTGGAGTTTGATAGGAAGTGATATCTGGCATACCGTCTCGGCTTCTGAATTTTGTGGAGGAAATCGGGCCGGCTTGCCCGAAATAAGTGATGCGGGGCGATCGTTCGCCGGTGTGCATCTATCCTGTGTCAGATATTCTGTCCATGAAAAGCAATCACTCAAGGGTGCCCATCGGCGCCCTTTTTTTGTAGGGCTTTTCATCCGGAATCCTGCGCCACGCGCAGCCCGGCCTTCCCAAAACGCCGCACAGGAGCCGAATTTCGCGCGGCACGCCTCAAATTTGCCTTTTTCTCTTGAATTCACCTTTTCTTATGCTATAATAAAGGGTATGTTTGTGCGGCTTTATGCCGATTTGCACGGTCGATTGCCGTGAAGCCGATCCCATACAGGGGTTCTTTCTTAAAAATGGAGGCTCGGGTAAAACGGCCTGCATGAAACCTGTGTTAGCTTGCGTTATTTGTTAAGCCGGCCGGGAACTGCTTTACTTTTCGCGCGGGGTGAAAGCAGGGCGCCGGTCTGATTTTTATTCCGCGCGGAGAATGGTGGTTGTAATGGCAGATAAACCGGATATCGAATATATTACGCGGCTTGCCCGCATGGAGCTCAGCGAGGAGGAAAAGTGCTCGCTTGAAAGCGATCTGGGGGCAATCATCGGCTATATGGACGTTCTCTCCGCAATTGACACCGCAGGTGTGGAGCCCATGGAGCATGTGCTCGGGCTTTGCAATGTCATGCGCAGCGACGATCCCGCGCCCTCTTCAGCGCGCGGGGAGCTGCTCGGCTGTGCCCCGCGGGAGGAAGACGGCTTTTATAGCGTGCCGATCGCCATCGACGCCGAATAGACGGCGCGGGCCGTTTTCACGAAGGATACGGAGGGCTTTGAATGAAACTATGGGAATTAAGCGTAAAATCCGCCGGAGAGCTGCTTAAAAAGCGCGAGGTCACCGCCGCCGAGCTTTGCGACGCCCAGTATGAGCGCATTGAGGCGGTGGATGGCGGCGTGAAGGCGTTTTTGAGTCTTTGCCCCGAGCGTGCGCATGAAAAGGCGCTGGCCGCGCAAAAGTGCATCGACGGCGGCGAAGCGGGCCCGCTGTGCGGCATCCCGATGGGCATTAAGGATAATATCTGCACGTCCGGCATTTC
Organism: Clostridia bacterium; assembly: GCA_031292115.1. Classification (GTDB taxonomy): domain Bacteria; phylum Bacillota; class Clostridia; order Oscillospirales; family Ethanoligenentaceae; genus JARLHS01. The sequence continues at coordinate 5,380 of JARLHS010000030.1, forward strand.
CACAACCTGCGCGTCAAAGATGCTTGAACATTTTGTGCCGCCCTATGACGCCACCGTTTTTAAAAAACTTGAGGCCGCTGGCAGCGTAATGCTCGGTAAATGCAATATGGATGAATTTGCAATGGGCGGCTCGACCGAGACCTCCTATTTTAAAAAGACGTCGAATCCGTGGCGGCTTGACCGCGTGCCAGGCGGCTCCTCGGGGGGCTGCGCGGCGGCGGTCGCATCGGGGGAGGCCTTCTTTGCGCTCGGCTCAGACACGGGCGGCTCCATACGCCAGCCCTCGTCGTTCTGCGGCACCGTCGGGCTCAAGCCTACCTACGGCTCGGTCTCACGCTTCGGGCTCGTCGCATTCGCCTCGTCGCTCGACCAGATCGGCCCCATTACGCGCACTGTCGCGGATAATGCCGCCGTGCTCAACGCCATCTGCGGCGTCGACCCGCGGGATTCCACCTGTGCGGATGTCTCCCACCCCGATTACACCGCTCTGCTCGGCCGCGAGATCAAGGGGCTGCGTGTGGCGATTCCGAAGGAATACCTCGGCGAAGGGCTCGATGCCGGTGTCAGGGACGCCGTGCTGCGCGCGGCAAAGCAGCTGGAATCGCTCGGCGCCGTCTGCGAAGAGGTTTCGCTGCCCGCCACCGATTATGCCGTGCCCGCCTATTACCTGATCTCCTCGGCGGAGGCGTCCTCCAATCTTGCGCGGTATGACGGCGTGAAATACGGTTTTTCCGCCGAGGGCTGCAAAACGCTCGCACAGCTGATGAACCGCACGCGCGGCGAAGGCTTCGGCCGCGAGGTGAAGTGCCGCATCATGCTCGGCACCTACGCGCTGAGCGCCGGTTATTACGACGCCTATTACAAAAAGGCGCTGCGTGTGCGCCGTGTCATCAAAAACGGCTTCGACGCCGTTTTCGAGAAGTACGACCTGATCATCGGCCCCACAGCCCCCACCACCGCCTATCCCATCGGCTCGAAGAGTGCAGACCCCGTGAGCATGTATCTCGGCGATATTTTTACGGTGCCCGTCAACATCGCCGGCGTTCCGGCTCTTTCCGTCAACTGCGGCTTCAACGGCGACGGTATGCCGATCGGCCTGCAGTTCATCGGGCCGGCGTTCAGCGAGGCAAAGCTGCTCCAGGCGGCATACGCCTACGAGCAGTCGGCCGGGTTCTCGAAAATGCCCGTGTTGTGATACTACTCTCCATTTAAGCTTACGCAGCCGCCCGCCGCTTATGGCAGGCATTCATACAAGTTCCAACCAGAAAGAATACCCAATCGAAATTTGCAGCCGTCCGAAAGCAAGGCTCCGGCAGATTTTCAGAAGGTATTCAATAATCGGTTTGTTTGGAATCTGATTGGAATTCGTATAAGATGCGGATCATCCGCATTTTAACGGGAGAATAGTATAATACTGTTTGGAGGTAAACCGGCATGACAAGTTTTGAAACCGTCGTCGGCCTTGAGATACACGCCGAGCTTGCGACCAGAACAAAGATATTCTGCTCCTGCACCACGGCCTTCGGAGGCGATCCGAATACGCACTGCTGCCCCGTCTGCACCGGGATGCCGGGCGTGCTGCCCGTGCTCAACCAAAGGGTCGTCGAATACGCCGTGCGCGCGGGCAGCGCGATGAATTGCGAGATCGCACATTTTTCCAAGCTTGACCGTAAAAACTATTTTTACCCCGATCTGCCCAAGGCTTACCAGATTTCGCAGTATGACCTGCCGCTCTGCAAAGGCGGCTGGGTCGAGATTTCGTCCGGCAAGAGGATCGGCATCACGCGCATTCATATCGAGGAGGATGCCGGCAAGCTCATCCACGACAACGTCGCCCGGCGCACCTATGTCGATCTCAACCGCTGCGGCGTGCCGCTCATTGAGATCGTTTCCGAGCCGGATATGCGCTCGGCGGACGAGGTGCACGAGTTTATCGAGAAGGTGCGCACGATCCTGCTGTATGCCGGCGTCTCCGACTGCCGTATGGAGGAAGGCTCCATTCGCGCCGATGTCAATGTTTCCGTGCGCCCATTCGGGCAAAGCGCCTTCGGCACCCGCACGGAAATGAAGAATATCAACTCGATGCGCGCCATTTTCCGCGCCGTGGAGGGCGAAGCCAAGCGGCAGTCCGAGCTCATTTCGGCGGGCGGGCGCGTGACACAGCAGACCCGCCGCTGGGACGACAACCGCGGCGCGAGCAAGGCCATGCGCGGCAAGGAGGAAGCCAACGACTACCGTTACTTCCCCGAGCCCGATATCGTTCCCATCCGGCTCGACGACGCGCGCATCGACGAGATCCGCGCGCAGCTGCCCGAGCTGCCCGATGCGAGAAAAATTCGTTATGCGCAGCTGGGCATAGCGCCCGCGGATGCGCAGATCATCACGGCCTCGCGCACACTGGCCGACTATTTCGAAGAGGCCGCGCGCCTGAGCGGCAACGCAAAGGAAGCCGCGAAGTGGATCGTCGGCGAGATGATGCGCCAGCTCAAGGAGCGTTCGCTCGAGCCCGAGGCGATCCCATTCCCCGCGTCATATCTGGCCCAGGTGATCACGCTGTGCGAAACCGGCAGGGTCACGACTGCGAATGCCAAGAATCTCTTCTCACTGCTGTTTGAGAGCGGCGAAGAGCCCGCCGCCCTTGTGGAGAAGCACGGGCTTGCGGCGCTCGACGACGACGACGCGCTCGATGCGGCCGTCGAGGAGGCCGTTTCCCGGAATCCGAAATCGGTTGAGGATTTCCTCGCCGGCAAGGAAAAATCGTTCGGCTTTCTCATGGGGCAGTGCATGCGCTCTCTCAAGGGCAAGGCGGATCCCGCCGTGCTGCGCGAAAAACTCACACAGAGGCTTGAAGCCCTCAAATAGAGGCAGACTGTCGTTTGCATTCCGCTTTTCCCCCGTCTCGGCGGGGCCAACCCAATCTCGCTGGAGGTATTATCAATGAATTTTGTTTCAGGCATCCCACAGCCCGCCACCGATATCAGGGCGCTTGCCGACTCGGGAGAAAATGCGCGTCTGCACGGCGTCATTCACAATATCCGCAACATGGGTGAATTTTCGTTTGTGATTCTTTCTACGGCGCATGATGTTGTGCAGTGCGTCTATTCGCCCGAATTCTCGCAGTTCGCGCTGCAGGATATCAGGGAGGGCGACTGGGTGGAATTCACGGGCCGCGCCGTGAAGGAGGAGCGGGCCGAGAACGGCTTCGAAATCAGGCTTCTCCAGGCAAAGGTCTTTTCATCGCCCGCCGAGGAGTTACCGTTCGCCATCAATAAAAAGGTGCTCAAGCTCAATATCGACACCAACCTCAACTATCGCCCGCTCACGCTGCGCAATCCGGCGCAGCGCGCCATCTTCCGTGTGCAGGAGGGCGTGGCCGCAGGTTTTACGGAATATATGCGCTCACAGGGCTTCACCGAGATCCATTCGCCGAAGATCGTCCGTGCCGGCGCCGAGGGCGGCGCCAACATCTTCAAGCTCGACTATTTCGATACCGTCGCCTATCTCGCGCAGAGCCCGCAGTTTTACAAGCAGACCATGGTGGGCGTTTTTGAGCGTGTTTTCGAGGTGGGGCCCGTTTACCGCGCCGAGCGGCACAATACCTCCCGCCATCTGAATGAATACATCGGCCTCGATTTCGAGATGGGCTTTATCCGCTCGATGGAGGAGGTCATGGAGATGGAAACGGCCATGCTGTGGCATGTCGTCTCCTATCTCAAAGCACATTATGCGCCCGAGCTCAGCCTGCTGAAGGCGCGGTTGCCCGAGGTGGCGCCAATGCCGGTGGTCACCTTCACCGAGGCGCGTGAAATCCTCATCGCACGCGGGCGCAGGCCCGGGAAATGGGATCTTGAGCCCGACGACGAATTGGCGCTTTGCGACTGGGCCAGGGAGACTCACGGCACGGAGTTTATTTACATCACGCGCTTCCCCGCGGCAAAACGGCCGTTTTACGCGATGGATGACCCGCAGGACGACACCTTTGCACTGAGCTTTGATCTGCTTTTCCGCGGCCTTGAGATCACCACGGGCGGCCAGCGCGTACACGATTACGCCATGCAGGTCGAAAAAATGAAGCGCATGGGGCTTGACCCGGCCGATTTTGAATCCTACCTCATGATCCACAAATATGGCATGCCGCCGCACGGAGGGCTTGGCATCGGGCTCGAGCGGCTCACAATGAAGCTGCTGGGTCTCAAAAACGTGCGTGAGGCGAGCCTTTTCCCGCGCGATATCGGCCGTCTTGAGCCATGACCGTTTCCGGCAGGATGAATATTATTTCCGCCGTTATGCGCGGAGGATTTTGTCATAATTCCGAAAAGTGAATCCTACGAAAATTCGGCTTGCAAAAGAGGCTCCCTTATGCTATACTCAAGATAGCTTTCAGGTGAAACAAAGGCGTTTTGCGGTGGGTCAACCGCAATGCGCCCTTTTTATTTTTAGGAGGGAATGTAAATGGATACCGCAAAAGATATCTGCCCATCCACGATTTACGGCGAAAATGTGTTCAATGATTCCGTCATGCGCGAACGCCTTCCGAAGGATACTTACAAGAAGCTCAGGCGAACGATTGAGGAGGGCCTTCCGCTCGATCCGACCGTTGCCGAGGTCGTCGCCAACGCAATGAAAGACTGGGCCATCGAAAAGGGCGCGACCCATTATACGCACTGGTTTCAGCCGCTGACCGGCATCACCGCCGAGAAACATGATTCGTTCATTTCGCCGACAGGCGACGGCAGGGCGGTTATGGAGTTTTCAGGCAAAGAGCTCATCAAGGGTGAGCCCGACGCGTCGTCGTTCCCCTCGGGCGGCCTGCGCGCCACCTTTGAAGCCAGGGGCTACACGGCGTGGGATTGCACCTCGCCCGCCTTTTATAAAGACGGCACGCTTTATATCCCCACCGCTTTTTGCTCCTATACCGGCGAAGCGCTTGATCTCAAGACCCCGCTGCTGCGCTCCGCGGAGGCGCTCAATAAGCAGACCATGCGCATCCTGCGGCTTTTCGGCAATACGTCGGCGAAACGCGTCGTTGCCAATCTCGGGCCGGAGCAGGAATATTTCCTTGTCGACCGCGAGCAGTACGACAAGCGGCTTGACCTGATCATCTGCGGCCGTACGCTGTTCGGCGCGAAGCCGCCGAAGGGCCAGGAGCTGGAGGATCAGTATTTCGGCAGGCTGCGTCTGCGTATCGGCCAGTATATGCATGATCTTGATACAGAGCTCTGGAGGCTCGGTATTTCCGCTAAGACCAAACATAACGAAGTGGCTCCCGCGCAGCATGAGCTCGCGCCGATCTACGATCCGTCCAATATCGCAACTGACCACAACAATCTCGTGATGGAGCTCATGAAGACGACCGCCAAGAAGGAAGGCCTTGCCGCGCTGCTGCACGAGAAGCCGTTCGAAGGCGTCAACGGCTCCGGCAAGCACCTCAACTGGTCTATATGCACCAACGACGGCGAGAACCTGCTCAATCCCGGCACCACACCGCATGAGAATGCGCAGTTCCTTCTGGTGCTCAGCGCGGTCATCAAGGCGGTTGACGAGTACGGCGATCTGCTGCGGCTTTCCATTGCGAGTGCGGGCAACGACCACCGTCTCGGCGCGAATGAGGCGCCTCCCGCCATCGTTTCGATGTTCCTCGGCGATGAGCTCACAGCCGTTCTCGAAGCGATCGAAGAGGGCAAGCCATACAACGGCAAGGAGCGCACCTTCATCAATGTGGGCGTCACCTCGCTGCCGCCGCTGCCCAAGGATACGACCGACCGCAACCGCACCTCGCCGTTTGCCTTCACGGGCAATAAGTTCGAATTCCGGATGTGCGGCTCCGCCGCCTCCATTTCCGAGCCGGCTTTCACGCTCAACACCATCGTTTCCGAGGAGCTCGCGCAGTATGCCGACCGCCTCGAGAAGGCGAGTGACTTTGACACGGAAGTCGCGGCCATCATCAAGGAAACCGTCAAGGATCACAAGCGCATTATCTTTAATGGCAACAACTACACCGACGAGTGGGTCGACGAGGCGCACCGCCGCGGCCTGCCGGATATCCGCAGCACCGTCCTCTCCATCCCTTCGCTGCTTGAAAAGAAAAACGTTGACGTTTTTGAGAAGCACGGCGTGCTGACAAAGGTGGAGTCCGAATCCCGCTATGAGATCATGTTTGAAAAGTATATCAAGGTAATCAATATTGAGGCGCTGACGATGATCGACATGGCAGGGAAGCTGCTGCTGCCGGCGACGCTGCGCTACCTGAGCGAGCTTGCCTCGCTGGTTTCCAGCCTTAAGGCAGTCGGCGTGGCAAACAAGCCCGTTTCCGCCTCGGTTGAGAAGCTTTCCGGCCTTGCCGCCGCTTTCAGCACCGAGCTTGACGCCCTCAAGTCCGCCGTGGATATCGCCTCTGCGGAGCGTGATACGATCTCGCAGGCCAAGGCCTACAACGACATCGTCATCAAAGCGATGAACGGGCTGCGCGAGGTCGCCGATACGGTAGAAGGTATCGTGCCAAGCGATCTGTGGCCGATCCCGACCTATTCCGACCTGCTCTTCAAGGTTTAATACTCGTTCTTCATTGAAAAATTGATCAAAACATGAAGGGGCGGACAATATTGTCCGCCCCTTGTTTCGAGCTTAGACAAGAGTAAATACGTACCGCGAAGTGATGAAATTTGTTGCGTAGGCGGACATGCGCCGACGGAGCAACTCCTATATTGTGGTCTGCGGATGAGCAGACCACAATACTTGGGGGTGCGTCATAGGGGGACGGCTTACGCGAAGCGCCACGAAATCCCCCTATGACGGCTTGTCGACATAAGGTCGACAAGCCGAGCAGGAACCCCCCGGCTTTGCCGGGGGGTTCCTGTTGCTTCATCCGAAGCAGTCTGCTTTTCCTTTTCCGCTTCAGTCCTGCTGAAACAGCGGTGTCGAGAGATAACGCTCGCCGGTATCGGGCAGGATGACGACAATGCTCTTGCCTTTGTTTTCGGGGCGCTTCGCGAGCTCTGTGGCCGCGAAAACCGCGGCTCCGGAGGAGATGCCCACCAGCAGGCCTTCGTGCCGTGCAAGCTCACGCGTCACTTCAAAGGCTTCGTCATTCTTCACCTTGAAGATTTCATCGACAACCTCTTTGTTGAATACGTCGGGCACAAACCCCGGGCCGATGCCCTGGATCTTATGCGGGCCCGGCTGGCCGCCCGAGAGGACAGGGGAGTCAAACGGCTCGACTGCGACGATCTGTACGCCGGGTTTACGTTTTTTGAGCACCTCGCCCACGCCTGAAACCGTGCCGCCCGTGCCGGAGCCGGCTACAAAAATGTCGACATTGCCGTCGGTATCGCGCCAGATTTCCTCCGCCGTGGTCGTGCGGTGGATGGCCGGGTTGGCGGGGTTTTTAAACTGCTGTGGGATGAAAGAATTCGGTGTCTCGGCGGCGAGCTCCTCCGCCTTGCGGATGGCGCCCTTCATTCCTTCGGCGCCCGGCGTGAGCACAAGCTCCGCGCCCAGCGCCCTGAGGAGATTGCGGCGCTCAACGCTGAAGGTCTCGGGCAGCGTGATTATAATCCTGTAGCCGCGCGCCGCTGCGACAAACGAAAGGGCGATGCCCGTGTTGCCGCTCGTGGGCTCAATGATGACGGTATCCTTGTTGATGAGGCCCTTGTCCTCCGCATCCTTGATCATGGCATAGCCGATTCTGTCCTTCACACTGCCTGCGGGATTAAAATACTCCAGTTTTCCGATGATGGTCGCATCAAGCTTTTTGAACCGGTTGTAGTTTGAAAGCTCGAGGAGGGGGGTGTTGCCGATCAGATCCGTGAGGCTCTTTGAAATATGAGACATATGATTCACTCCTTAACATACTATGTATATAAACTTACTATACAATAGTTTATGCCAGTCGGAATGAAATGTCAATAGCTTCGGTGAAAAAATACTATTAATATTTGAATAGTAATGAATGCATGCTGAATTAGTCGCTCTGCGACTTATTCCTGCGGCAGACTCTGGCACGATGAGAGGCTACACGGGGAAAACCTTTCCATAAGAGTCGAGGCACCCCCGGCATTACCGGGGGTGTCTCGATTCTTATACGGCAGCGGATGCAAAATCCGCCGATGGATCCTGATTTCACTTTAGGAGAATATCCGCGCCAAAATGTACAGCCGCAGCAAGCGGGGCCCGCGCATATTTTATGAGAGATCCTTTAAATTTTCTTGTAGGGCGTCAAATTGAGGCCGGTATCAGTCGGTCTCATTAAAAATCTCGCTTCGCAGATTCGCTATATTCTTGGTCAGGTCGACGCTGAGGACATCCATCTGATTGATGACAACGTTCTGAAAAGAGCCGTCGATGGGGAGCCTGTCCTCAACCAAGGTATAATTTGAATAGGCGGGTGCCGAAAGCAGCAGTGAGAAAAACTCACCTTTTGACAGATTGGTGGTGATCTCCGGCAGCAGCGTGCCGAGGAGGCTGTTGAGCTGAATCACATTCTGGCCCCTGAGCTTGTCGAAAATCTGCGTGAGCACCATTCTCTGCCGCTCGGTCCGCTCAAAATCAGCGTTTCCGACATGGCGGATACGAACATACCCCAGTGTCTGCTTTCCGGTGAGATGCAGGTCATCCCCGGCCTGTGCCAGAAACCCGTCGGACGGAGGCAGGCCCTTGATCGCGTTGATTTCCTCGACGTTTTTATTGAGATCCTTCATTTCGGCTTCTGAAACACGGGCATTCACGCCGCCAAGATTATCAACGATGTCGATGAACGAGAAGAAATTAACGCATATGTATTTGTCGATCTTGATCTTGAAGTTTGCCTGGATGGTGTCAAGCAGCAGCTTCGAGCCACCGAAGGCATATGCCGCATTGATCCGGTTGCTCCCGTACCCGGGTATTGCCACATACATGTCGCGCATCACCGAGGTCATGACAATCTTCTGAGTCTTTTTGTTGATGGAAAGGATAATCATGGAGTCGGAGAGGCCGGTGTCCGAGTTGGTGCGGGCATCACAGCCGATGAGAAGCACATTGAATACATTCTCGTCGTATGCCAGGGGAATGCTGCTGTTCGCCAGATTTGCCCTGATCTGGCTGTCAATGTCTTCAATGGTCGACTGAGGCGCGTTTGAGGAAGTGGTCAGGTCGGCGTCGGAGGAATCAGTAGAAGCAGCCGAAGTCGCACTCGCATAGTTGATCTTACCGAGCATCCCGTTGATGTACAGGAAAACCGTTAAAACCGCAACAAGCACCACGGCCGCGCAGGAAGAGGCTATCACCACCGCGCGCTTTTTTTTAATCGGGCCTTTTCCAATGCCAAATTTCAGCATAAATTTCACTTTGTCATGCAGGTTTTTCTATCCGCAGTTTTTCTTCAAAGATGCATGGAGCCTTTCAATTGTTTTTTAAAATAAAGATGTAATGATTATAGTACAAAACCGGTCAGTGCGCAACAATTATTGGAATAATTTTTACAAGAAAACAGTATTTCTGCACCTATATGACAGAATCCCCGGGCTATACGGTTATTTCGTGGATCTGCGCATAGAATCGCATGTCTCTGCGAGCCGTTTACGACAGGCAGCGGCGGAAACTGCCGGGAAGGACGTTCATGGCTCATTGTATACAAACGCGAGGCGCTCCTGCACACCATCTTCGGCGGGGAGAGAAGCAGCGGCTTTACCGTCGCTTCTATCGGGGATGAGTATTATCGAGGCATGGGGGAAGGATCAGTCCTTCCCCCATACAGACCTGTCGACGATCTTGGTATAGCTCTGTATCAGCTTGACGACCTTGGCCGAGACATTCACATCCTGATAATCCGGGATCATCGCCGTGAGCTCATGATTTTCCCACATGGCCCGGCACAGCCCGACCGCCTGGGCGATATCCCCCTCGGTGATGCCGCCGATGACGACCGTGCCGCGGTCGAGCACCTCCGGGCGTTCGGTTGAAGTGCGCACGAGCACCGCGGGGAAATGCAGTATCGCCGACTCCTCTGAAAGCGTTCCGCTGTCCGAGAGCACGCAGTAGGCGCTCATCTGGAGCCGGTTGTAGTCAAAAAAGCCGAACGGGCTTAACTCACGGATGAGCGGGTGGAGCTTGAAACCGCGCTCGTTGATGCGCCTGAGGCTGCGGGGGTGCGTCGAATAAACCAGCGGCAGGCCGTAGATTTCCGAAATGCGGTTGAGCGCGCCCATCAGGGATAAAAAGTTTG
>JARLHS010000031.1 GCA_031292115.1 Clostridia bacterium
ATAAGTTGCAATCTTTGTTTTCGTCCCGGGAATATTGGAGGAGCTGGCGCTGATATTGCCGACATATAATAGCTTTGTGCTGTTGGATATCATCTGCGCGCCGCCGGTGCAGATCACAGAATACCCGTTGGTATCGCGTCCGCCGACCGTGGTAGTATAGTTATTCCAATATTGCCCGACACCGCCGCCGCTGATCTTGAGATAGCCGTCACACTGGACATTGCCGTCAATACTCGTAATATCCAGCCAGTCGACCAGATCATAGTCGTTGTTTATCAAAACATTGCCTTTTGCGAGGACGTCACCTTCTATACGCGTGTAATCTTCCATATCGAGATTCCCGCTACAGAAGACATTGTCCGCCGACCAGGCATAGCCCTGGATCGTTACATTCCCATTTGCAATCAAATTACCGTAGAGAACGGTGGCACTGCCGGAGCTGCCGGAAAACGTAATGGGGCCGTTGACATAGACATCGCCCGTTACCCAAAAAGGCTTAAAGGTATTCGTACCGTTGCCGGTGCAGAAAAGGTAGTTGATCGGAATAATGTTGGAAGATGAGGTAGTCGTCGTCTTGAGGATGTGCGCGGCGACGGTGCTTGATTGATTTTTGTATTTCGCGGTGGCGGTAACCGTCAGGCGATTTGCGCTTTTGGGATCTGTCGCCACGGTAACGCTGTAATCACCCATCGAGGTGGAGGTGCCTGTGCCGGTATTGCCGATCAGGTTGCTCAGGGTTGTGGTATCGCCCGCGTTTTTCTGAATAAAGGCAACAGTGGTCAGTACGGCTGATCTAGCAGTGAAATAGGCCTGCTGTGTTTCAAGCTGCTGAGTCGCCGTTTTGGACGCAACAACCGTGGCCGTGATGAGCCCTCCGCTGAGCAGCACGGCAAATGTAAAGATGCAAAGCACCCAGAGGAGTGCATAGCCATCCTTTTTAAAGATCTTGCCCATATGTCTTCATTCCCCCGTATTTTGAATGAGTTACGGGTTCCCCTTTTATTATACTATGCCAAAACAAGAACTGTCAACAGCCTTACATGGTTATTATTTCGTTATTTTACAATTTGAGCTCCATTCATTAAAAAAATAATCGCTTTCTCCAGTTGTATGAAAAAGGGGCTTCGAGCGCGCAGCAGCACGCTCGAAGCCCTCACTTTGTGGCACGGCATCCCGTTGGCAGGGAACGAACCGACGAGAGTTTATTATAGGAAGAATCGTCCGGATACATCCTGCATAAATATTCGGTGCCATACCGTTTTGTCAGGAATTATCACCGGCTGCCCCAGCTTGTCACTGACCAGCTTATGGCGGAGCCGGAGCCCTGTGAGCCGGAGCTCAAAACGGAAAGCGGCGTGTTGCTGAGATCCGGTGCAATATAATTGAAACGCAGGGAATGGTTATCCAGATTAATCGTTTTGGCTACGCACGAGCCCTGAAAAATATAGGCGCTTCCGCTGTTTTCATTGCCGGAGGCTGAAAATCTGCCCGTCGGGATATAAACGCATGCGTCAAGCTCACAGTTGGTAACGGTGACGTTCTGAGCGGCGGTGCCATCCCCGATGATAAAGATGGTGGATGCGTCCGTACCGTTTTGCATCCCGATGGTCTGGCTGTTGGAGCCTGAATAGGAAAGCGACGAGTTGCCTTTTAAATAAATAAAGAGGCGCCCTTTCCCTGAAACACGCAAACTGAGCCCGTTGCCAAGCTGAAGATTATAATTGTCAACTACCAAAGTGACATCATTTTGAGCAGTATTGATAAGCACTGTCGTTCCCCAGTTGAGGCCTTGGAACGGGTTGGTGGCGTCGCTGCTGATGGTCCCGGAGGTATTGATTGTATTGTAAGTGATCGCAGGTTTAACGGTGCTCACCACAGGCACCGTAATGGTGGGCAACACAGGCGCCTGATATGTGCTCAGGTCAACGGGCGTATAGCTCAATATCAGCGTTTTGGTGCCTGGAATCTGGCTGCTGAGAGGATCCCCCGAGCAGGAGATGCTGCCCTGATACTGAAGCACGTAATTGCCGTAGATCTTGGGCGAGCCGCCGGAGCAATAGACGGTGGCGCCGCTTGTCTTCGCGCCGCCGCCGACCATGACGTACGTTTTGGCGGGGTCGTTGACCACATTGGGATTTCCGATCGGGCCGTTGGTCAATTTAAGAAAGCCGTCACACTGGACGGTTCCCGTGATGGCGGTACGAATACCGCTGATAGTCACATTGCTGTTGACGATCACGCTGCCCTTTGCGCATACATTCCCATTTACACAGCCGCTGCCTTCAAGATCAAGATCTCCGTTGCATACGACCCCCTGAGTCGTCGCTCCGGAGCCGGAAATCGTCACATTGCCGCTTGCATACAGCACACCGTTTAATACAGTGCTTTGGCTCAGTGAAACATCTCCGATCGCGTAAACCGGGCCGTTGATCAGGCCGGCACTGATTGTGCTGCCGCCGCCGCTGCCCAGATAAAACATTTTATCGGCAGGCACAACGCTTGGCGCCACGGTGGCGGCGCTCCTGACAAGGTGCGCCGCGACGGTGCTCGTCTGCTGATTGTAGGTAGCGGTAGCGGTGATCGTCAGCTGGTCGCTGCTTACCTGCGCCACGGTGACGCGATAGCTTCCCATTGCGCTTTCGCTTCCGCTTCCCTCAGGCGAGGCAAGCAGGTTATTGATAACAGTGGCGTTATTTGCGTTTTTCTGAATATAGGCGACGGTGGCCTGCGCAGCCGATCTGGCTGTAAAATAGGCCTGCTGCGTGTTGACCTGCTGGATTGCTGTCTTGTTCGCAACTGTCGTGGCCGTGAGCATTCCGATGCTCAGCAGCGCGGCAAAGGCAAAGATGCAGATCACCCAGAGAAGCGCGTAGCCGTTTTTTCTGAAACATTTGCCCATGTGCCTGATCTCCTGTCTTCTCAATGGATTGTGACGATTGACCCTGTCCTTGCCCATGAAGATTGCCTGTCGGCCGACTCACATCAATAGTATTTCACTTATTTTCCAATTGAAACACCTCTCGATAAAAACAGTTCGGTTCCTTGACGATTAAAAGTCTGCCTGAATACGGCAATCAAGCCGCCGGGTCAGACCGATCTTAACCTTGCACCCACAGCCGATGCTGCAAAGCCTGAATATGCCCAACCTCCGAATATTTTCTCTCTTTTGTCATGACCGCGCGCTGCTTCGAATAATTTAAATCATGGGGAATGCCTCGGGCTGAAATTATGAAAAGTGCCGGTGATGCCAGATATGCCCCGCAAAACCGGAAAAACCCTCGTGCGCGGCACGCTGATCCTGATCGTCGGGAATATCGTCGTGAAGATTATCGGAGCGCTGTTCAAGCTGCCGCTCGCCAATATTATTGGCGCGGACGGCATGGGCCTTTACAACGCATCCTTCATTGTCTACGATATCTTCCTTGTGATTGCCACAGCGGGCTTCCCGCTCGCCATTTCCAAGATGGTCGCACGCAGCAGCGCCCTCGGCAACGACGGGGAGGCGCTCAAAATCTTTACCGTCTCGCGCCGTGTCTTTTTTGTCATCGGCCTTGCGTGCACCGCGGCCATGCTGCTGGGCGCAAAAACGTTTTCAAGGCTGATCGGCAACACACGGGCTTATTACGCCATGCTCGCGCTCGCGCCCGCCATCCTTTTTGTCTCGCTGATGTCGTCCTATCGCGGCTATTATCAGGGCACGAACGATATGATCCCCACAACGATTTCACAGGTCGTGGAGGCGGTCTGCCGCCTTGTGGTGGGGCTTTCGTTTTCATGGGTGCTGCAGAGCCGGGGCTTCAGCGCCGAGATCGTCGCAATGGGGGCGATCGTCGGCATCACCGTCGGGGAATTTTCCTCCACGTTTACGCTTGGCGTGCTCCATGCCGTCAGGACGCGCAGGCGCCGGCCAAAGCGCGTTTGTAAGACCAGCGCGTGGTCGATCATCGTCATGATGTTCAAAACCTCGATCCCCATTGGTGCTACGGCGCTGATCATCAGCATCATCAACATGTTTGATAATTCCGTCGTCATGCACCGGCTGCAATTCATCGGTTATACCGAGAAGCAGGCGAATACGCTTTACGGCTGTTTCAACATGGCGTTTACCGTCTTCAGCCTGCCGATCACGATCGTTTCGGCGCTGACGATCAGCGTGTTCCCGGTGCTCTCCTACGCGTTTGCCTGCCGCGACTATCACACCGTCTCCCGCGCCGCGGCGGCGTCGCTGCGCATGGCGATGCTTGCCGCAACGGGCTCGGCGGCCATGTTCGCGGCGCTCTCTTATCCGCTGGTCAACCTGCTTTATTTCAGCCGCCCGCAGGATGCGGCCATTGCCGCGCCGCTGCTGATGCTCATGGCTCCCTCGGCGATCTCGATTTCACTGTCGATGCTCACGACATGCATCCTGCAGGCGATCGACCACCTGCTGCTGCCCTCGCGTTCGGCGATCATCGGCGGAATCGTCTGCCTCGCGCTCAACTGGCTGCTCGTCGGGCAAAAAGGCATCGGCATCTATGCCACGCCGATCGGTATTTTCGTCTGCTTCACGATCTCTGCCGCACTGAACATCTCTGCAATCAGGAAGAGCAGCAGAATCCGGATTTCCTACAGAGACCTTTTCTACAAGCCGATCATGCCGGCCGCCGTCATGGCCTTTTGCGGCATGATTTTCTTCAACGCTCTGTCGCCGCACGCCGGGGTGATCAGGGCCTCGCTGCTGAGCCTTGCCTTGAGCATCGCAGTCTATATCATCGCGCTTTTCTTCAACAACAGCATTGAGCGCGGTGATCTGCTCATGCTGCCGAAGGGCGAGAAGATTGTCGGCGCGCTCGAACGCCTGCGGCTGCTCCCGAAGCCCGAGTCGGCTCCCGGCGGGCAGCGCCGGTGATTGCCGGAGCTTGCGATGCCTTTGCCGCCGGACGGTGTGTATATGAACCGAAAAACACTTTCTTTCATATCCTGATAATGCATAAATTGTAAAAGGAGAATGGTTATGGATAAAGGCATTATCAGAGGAGCTGTGGCGGGAATCGGCGGCATGAAAAAGGAGCCGCAGAAGCCTGCATATACGGCACCTACATACACCGCGCCCGTGCAACAGCAGGCGGCGCCCGCCCCCGCGCAGAAGCCCGCGTATACCGCGCCCGTGCAGCAGCCGGTGGCGCCCGCCCCCGCGCAGAAGCCTGCGTACACCGCATCCGTGCAGCAGCCGGTGGCGCCCGCCCCCGCGCAGAAGCCCGCATACACCGCGCCTGTGCAGCAGACGGCTCCGCCCGCCCCCGCGCAGAAGCCCGCATACACCGCACCCATGCAGCAGCCGGCGGCTTCCATGCCCTCACCACAGTTCACATACACCGCGCCGGTGTATACCGAATCCGCGCAGAAGCCAGCATACGCCGCACCCGTGCAGCAGCCGGTATACATGGCACCCATGCAGCAGGCTTATACCGCGCCTGTGCAGAAGGCGGCCTATGACCCCATGCAGATGCAGCCGTCTTACAGCCCCGCGCCGGATATGCCGGCTTACAAAACCGGATACGACATGCCGCAATACACGGCCGGGATCGATATGCAGGCCTACCCTGCCAAAATGCAGCAGCCCGCGTATACCATGCCCATGCAGCAGACGATGAATGACCCCTGTGATTTGTATGGAAACGCCTACGACCCCACACAGACACAGGCGGCCGAATACAATCAGTGCCCCCCCGCGGTGGCTGCCGAAAACGTGCTGCCCGCCTCGGCCTGCTACGGCAGCGATTCGGCAAAATACGCCTGCGATATCATGAATTTCATCAACGACGAATGTCACGATTCGTTTTATTACGCGATGCTTGCATGCCGCGCGCCCACAGCCGCCGCTCAGAGGCTCTGCTGCTATCTTTCGCGCGAAGAGCGCAGGCACGCGAAAAAATGGCAGGCGGCATATTTCGTGATCACGGGGCAGAAGTACATGCCAAACAGATCCGCGCTCGGGCCGATATGCCCGCCGCGGTCCTTCAGTGAAGCGCTGAGGGAGCGCTATATCGCGGAAATAAACGGAGCGGCGGAATACCGCGGATTCGCGGAGCAATGCACCGACCCCTGCCTGAAAAAACTCGCGGAGGATATGGCCGAAGAAGAGCAGCAGCATGCGGAGCTCATTCTCGATCTGCTCCAGTGCATGTGAAAATTCAAGCAGGAGATCGTGTTTGTGTAAAAGCCGCGGAGGAAACTCCGTGGCTTTTACATGAAGGTGCAAACTCCTCAAAAGGGGATGTGAAGAGATTGGTAAAAGATCTTGACAAAAGATCAGATATAAATATAATGGAAATAAAGGCTTGGAGAGATAAGCCCGATACCCCTGAGTTAAGAGAAAGCTTATGACATTCCGCGGTGTCTGTCCTGCCGGGAAAGAACATTGAAAGGAGAGTGTGAATGCACATCCGGCTTTGCGATGTGTATCATACAAGGTTATGATGACAAGAAGAGATGTAGTCAGAAAGGCGATCAGGTTTCAGAATCCCGAATATACGCCCCTGATGTATTATTCGCCCAGGTTCATTGACCGTGCCGACGCTATACCCGTAGCGATCGAGACCATGTTCGGAGGCGACAACGAGCTGACCTGCGAGTGGGGCTTCGAATGGGAGGCGAACAACGTCCAGTTTAAGTTTGGTATCGCAAAGAAACCTGCCATAGACAGCTATGAGGATCTCGACAGCTATATTCCGCTGAATGTCGACCGCAAGGGCAGGTTTGACGAATTCTTCAAGCTGAAGGCACAGTCTCCGGATACATACTATTTTGCGGATTTTGTGCTGAGCGGCTTCACCATCGCCAGCTTTATCAGAGGCTTTGACGAATTTCTCATGGACTTTTACCTCGAACCGGAGAATCTCTCGAAACTGCTGGAAATCGTGTTCGGCACAGAGGAGCAGCTGATCCGGAAATGCGCCGAGGCAGGCTTTG
>JARLHS010000032.1 GCA_031292115.1 Clostridia bacterium
AAACAGCGGCATCGTTTTTTCGCCTGTCGGCGACCGGTCGCCGCACGATATCAGCCTTTACCAAACCGCCCGGTTGAAACCGGCGCGTCCATTGACAGTTCATTTTCGCAATTAATAAATCAGGTCATTTATATCTTGCGATGCATTACCTACTCAAATTCGCGAAGCACCAATCTTTCTTTGATATTATCCTGAGATAATGATCCAGGCGGGGCGCAGGAACGCGTCACATTTTTGCAGGATGAATATCGCACGGCTTATTCGGCGGCAGATGCCGCCGCCTGCCGCAAATCGGTAAGCGATAGAGATGCGCTATTACATCTGTCTGTCAGATAACAGTATACATAATGCCTGCTGAACGAGTCGCTCTGCGACCTGTTCAGCAGGCATTATGTATAGATATCCGTTATACTATTTCCTGCGCCTTCATGACGTATCGCTGTCCGTATGTTTCAGGCTTGTCCCTGCAAATGAGCGTTGGATTTGGCAATCAGATCCGGGTAGATGCCATACGGCTCGAACGGCGGCGTGAACACACAGTAGAGCTCCAGCGCCTCGGTGTCACTCGTGTTGCGGCACTCGTGCAGCACGCCGGGCTTGGCGTGTACCACGCCCATCCTCGGCACGTCGAATTCCTTGCCGTCCAGCACCGCCTTGCCCGGTATGGAAAACATGATATATTCGCTGCTGTACGGGTGGGTGTGGCCCTCGGAGATGCCGAGCGGCGGCACCACGACGTGTACGATCATGATCCGCTCCTCGCCGGTGGTCTCCGGGGATGCCACGAGGCGGATCGCCCGTTTGATGCCCGTGCCGCACTCCGCTGCGGGCAGCTGATAGATGTCGGTGACTTCCATTCGTCATTTCTCCCTATTCTTGTTTTCATTATAGCCGCGCAGCGCGGATTTCAGGTGGTACAGCATGGCAGCCCGCGCGCGTTGCACATCACGAGCCCGCACCGCCTGCACGATTTTGGCATGTTCCTCGTTGATGACGCGCACGTCAATGGGGCTCACCCCTAAGCCGGAGAGCGCGTCCTCCCAGAGGATGTGCGTGAGCCGCTGGATCGAAGCAAGGTAGCGGTTACCGCAGATCTCGCCCAGAATGCCCTCAAACTCGAAGTCGTAATGGCTCCGATACTCTTCCAGACCCTCAGCCGTGGCGCGGTAGGTCAGAAACTGGTCGAGCAGACTCAGCTGATCGTCGCTGGCACGCTCACACGCGAGCCGGATCACCTGTATTTCCACGAGTTCACGCGTCTCAATGAGGTCTTCGATCGCACGCCGACCCTGCCCCAACGCCATCTGCATGGGGAAGGACAGAAAATCGAAATCCTGCTCCTTCAGGTAGGCGCCCGAGCCGTGGATGATCTCCACCACGCCCAATGCCGCGAGGTTTTTCAGCGCCTCACGCACCGTGTGGCGGCTGATGCCGAGCTGCACGGCGAGCGCCCGCTCCGCCGGGAGTTTGTCTCCCGGTCGGAGCTGACGCTCCACGATGCTCTTTTTGATCAGCTCCAACGCGCGCGGCGCGGAGACATCCCGTTCCACCGGATTTTCCATGAATTCCTCTTTCGCGGTTCCCGTTATATTACAATCGTCCGGTCGTTCCACACCCGGTCACGGATGGATCACGATCTTGCAGAGGTTCTTGCGCTGGCGGAAATCCTCGACCGCCTGAGCCGTGTCCGCAAGGGCATAGTCATCCACGACGATGCGCCCGAAGCGCTCCGCGTTGTTGGCCAGCATGCTCACCGTAAAGGCGAACTCGCGCTCGGTGTATACGCGGAAGCCCTGCATCGTGATCTCCTTGAACAGCACATCGTGCAGGTTGACCTTTGCGGGGAAGTCGAACTTGCCCACGATCGCGATCTTGCCGCGAATCTTCACGAGGCTGATCGCAAAGGGGAGCACCGGCTCCGCGCCCGTGCTGTCGAGCACGAAATCGTACTGTTTGCCTGCCTTGACGAGCGCGTCCGCGTCCGTCTCCACTGTGAATCCAAGCGACTGAGCAAACTCCCCGCGGCGGGGGTTGGTCTCGCAGACTGTGACGCTGCCCGCGCCTGCCGTGCGGCATACCTCCGCGAGGATGATACCGATGGGGCCTGCGCCGAAGACGAGCACACTGTCGCCCACGCCTACGCCCACGCCGCGCACGGCATGTACGCCTACCGCCACCGGCTCCACGATGGCTGCCATCTTAAAGGGCAGGCTGTCGGGAATGTGCAGCACATTCTCCTCCGGCACCGCGCAGTACTCCGCAAAACCGCCGTCGCAGTCGATGCCGATGAGTTTCAAGTCGCCGCAAACGTAGCTGAAGCCCGCGCGGCAGGTCTCACACTTGCCGCAGAACATCAGCGGGTTGACGACCACGCGGTCGCCCGGCTTGAACGCGCTGCCCGCCGCAACTTCCTCCACCGTGCCCGAGAACTCGTGGCAGTTTACGAGGGGGAATTTGGCGCGGGGGTGCAGCCCCTCGATGATGCACATCTCGGTGGGGCCGCAGAAACCGCCGTATGCGATTTTGATGAGCACTTTTCCCGGCCCGCATTCGGGTTTGGGGATGTCCTTCACACGAACCTGATTGATCGCTTCAATGACTGCCGCTTTCATAGCATATGCCTCCTTATTTATTCGTTACCGGAAAACTGCCGCATTTCCATAAGGCTTGCATCATCTGGCGATGGCTGCCGGCGGCGCGCCGGGCTGAATGCGAAGCCGCCGCCAGACATCGATGCCCGGAGATTTCTGAGCTGCGCATACGCGTCGATAGGAATACCCGATGTGATGCTGCCACCCACGCCCACGGATACCCGCTCGGCTTCCCTGTGATGAATCGCCTCGACGATCCGCTGCCTTGAATTCATGTAAAGCTCTTATTAACGTTTAGCCAAGCAGCCCGAGCGCCGCTTCCACAACTTTCTCGGTGGTCAGGCCGAATTTCGGGAGCAACTCTTCCAATGAGCCGGACTCGCCGTATTGATCCATAATGCCGACGCGGCGCATGGGGGCGGGGCAATACTCGGCGAGGCACTCCGCGACTGCGCTGCCTGTGCCGCCGATGATGTTGTGATTCTCCGCCGTCACTGCGCGGCCTGTCTTGCGCACCGAGGCGGCGATGGTTTCATTGTCAAACGGCTTCAACGCCGAGCAGTTGACGACTTCCGCACTGTAGCCCTTTTCCTTTAAAATATCCGCCGCTTCGAGGCAGCGCGATACCATGAGGCCGGTGCCGATCAACGAGATGTCTGTGCCTTCCCGCAGCACGGTGGATTTGCCATACCGGAACACATGGCCTTCCGGCACACACTGAATGTCGTACTTTGCGATGTCGCCGCGGATCATGCGGATATATACAGGGCCGGTGACGTCCCACATCGCAAGCAGCGCCTGCCGCAGCTCTTCAGGATCCGCCGTTTCCACCACGGTCATGCCCGGCAAGGAACGCATGATGGCAATGTCATTGACCGACTGGTGCGTCGCGCCGGTGTTTGGCGTGGTCAGACCGGAATAGCAGCCGATCATCTTCACGTTGGCCTTCGCGTAGCCGATCTGGATGTAGATCTGGTCGCACGCGCGCCGCGTCAGAAACGCGCTGAACAGCGGCACCACGGGATGCAGCCCTGCACGGGAAGCGCCGAACGCGAAACTCACGCCGCTCTGCTCCGCGACGCCCATGGTGACGTAGCGATCGCCAAAGGTATCCCGAAAATCGAGGATGTTGGTCGCGGTGCCCGTTTCGCAGTCCACCACGATCATATGAGGGTCTTTGTGGCCCAGCTCGACAAGAGTATCGCTCAGGGTTGCACGCATGCCCTTTAAGGAACAGCCATATCTCATCTTTTCGCTCATAATCCCAACTCCTTCATGCACTGCGCATACAGCTTGTCATCGAGGTGCCCGGCGTGCCAGTTGATCGCGTCCTTCATCATGAACGAGATCGGCATGCCCTTATTCGTATCGGCGATGATTACGCGCGGTCTGCCCGGCGCGGTGTCGATGTCGTTCGCGACTTCAAACGCCTTGCGGAGAGTCGGAATATCGTGGCCGTCCACGCGCTGCACATACCACCCGAAGTCTTCCCATTTCTTCGTGAAAGGCTCTAAATCCATGACCTCATAGGTGGAGGCCGAGATGATGTACTTGTTATAGTCTACGATGGCGACGAGGTTATCCAGCCGCAGCTGCTTTGCGAGCATGATGCCTTCCCAGGTCTGGCCCTCGGTGCATTCGCCGTCGCCCAGCAGCACGTATACGCGATAGGGCGAGAGTATATGCCGGTGCTCCAGCCTCGCGGCATACGCCATGCCGCACCCGTTGGAAAGCCCCATGCCGAGCGAGCCGGTAGGCGCTTCGATGCCGGGCAGCTCCATATTCGCGTGTTCCTGCAAATAGCCGCCCACGCGGTTGAACTCGTTGAAAAGCTTGTCGCGCTGAAAAAAGCCTCTCCAGGCCATTGCGGCGTAGTTCACCCCGGAACAGTGCCCCTTGCTCATAATGAAGCGGTCGCGCACATCCCAATCCGGATCCTCCGGTTTCACGCGCAGCACCGCGCCGTACAGCACGGCCATGATGTCCGCACTGGAAAGCTCGCCTCCGACATGGCTCGACTTCGTGCCGGAATAATAGGTGAGTTCGATCACGTCACGCCGCAGCTGCAGCGCCAACTGCTCCAATTCCTCGTCCGTCATATGCTCTTTATAGGTGCTGATGACGGGGATGGTGCTCTTGTTCTTGTATTCCAAACGCCCTTCCTCCTTTAAAATAGGTCGACCAATTGGTTCACCACTTTAGTATAGAAGTTTTGTTCCGCTTTGTCAAGAGTGATCTATCATACAAATCTCCAATTAAAAACGATAAAACCGCTTTCTTATCGCCGCTTCCAGCTCCGTGCAAAAACATGTTATGCTTTTGTGAGATTCGTATGAAACGGCTCTACTGGCGGCTCACGCCGTCAGATGCCGCAAAGCGGCAGGAATTAAACTGCGGAATTTTATCCACAGTTTAATGGGAGAATCGTATAAAGCAAGGGCCTTGAATATCCGCCGCATACTGTGCCGGATGATCAAGGCCCTTTTCAATATGAATCTTTCACAGACAGAGCGAACCATCACTTTGCCTGTTCCCGCCCATGGCGGGCCGCAAAGATGTTATGCATTCTTGCGGGATGCGTATTGCATGGCTTATTCTGCGGCGGATACCGCCGTCTGTTTCTGAGCGGCAGGTATAGACCCGCTCTGTGGCGGATGTCTATCGGATAATCGTATAACCTGCCTTTTGCGGCGTGGCGCCTTTGCTTAAATTCTGCCCCAAGAGCCCCGACATGCGCGCCGGCCAAAACCTGCCGTAATTATTGGCCTGCAAGCGCGCGCCGACTTATACCGTGAAGAAAGGCTTTTCGCGTTATGCGATTGCTTTTTCCTGCTTGCCGGCAAGAAATTCGTCACTTGCTCCGGCAGCCTTATACCATGCGTTCCTATGCCTTCTGAAATGTAAGTACAATGCCAGGTATACCGCGATCGAAATTGCGATCGTCAGAATTTTCCAGTATCCGGGAGCCGAGAATGCCTTGTAGACAACCCACAGGATTGGGTTGGAGCCGACTGTCCACGACGCGACGCCAAGCCCCTTTGAAACCGCACTTGCAACGGCGGGCAGCTTCTGCGTGACCCCTGCTGCGACAGCCGCCTTGGTAAACGCGGCGCATACATTTGAATTGAGTACGTTAGCAAACGAATACCAGATGGTCCCACCGATGACCGTATTCAGAATATTGCCTCTGAAGACAAAGATCAGGCCGACGGTCATAAACGGCATTGCGGGGATATCCGCAAGCATGAGGATCTTGTTGCCAGGCATAACCAACGAGATAAAGTAGATGATCGGGATCAGGATCAGCGCGGCAGTCAGATTGCCGCTCTCGCCGAAATAGATCGCCGGATCCATTGCGATGTTGAAATGCTTTCTCTTTGATTTTCCGGAACGGATCTTCACATTCATGGCCTGACTCAGCGGAATGAGACCCTTGACAAACAGGCCTGATACGCTGGGGTAGATGACCATTACGCCGGAGACAGCGAGCATGGTGCCAAGGATGCCAGTCCAGGTCGATGCCTTGCCAAGAACCGTGAGGGAGCCAAGGAAGGTGACCAGCAGGCCGACAAACAGGCCGATGGTCAGCGGCTCGCCCCAGAAGCCGAACTTTTCAGTCAAGCCCTTCGGATCAACGTTACGTTCCTTGATTTTCAGCTTGATGATGACCCACCGCATGATCATGGCCCATGGCGCGACCGCCTGCGGCACACTCGTCAGCGTAACATCCTCATAGCCGTAATACTCCTGAATTGAGGGAGCGATGATGTCTGCAATCAACAAAACGATGAGGTTCATAAAAACCGCTGCCGCGATGCCAAGCCAGAAGCTTCCCGTTACAAACTGGACGATGATCGCCCAGAAAACGAACTGATAATAGTTCCAGATATCAGTTGGCTGGAACGTATCGGTCAGCTTGAGGCCGAACAGCAGCAAATTCACCCCGAGGCCGAGCACAAGATAGATGTAGCCGAGCTGGTTGGAATAGACGATAACCGAGGCGCCCTGCCAGCCCACATCAACATAGGGCAGCGAAATGCCGACGGTTTGCGCCATGCTGGTCACATACGGTGAAATATCGCCCAGCAGCACGCCGAGCAGCGCATTGAACATCGTCAGGCCGACCGCCATATAGAGGGCCCCCTGAAACGCCTTTTTGAATCCGGTGCCCATGCAAAGGCTGATAATCAGGATGATACACGGTACGACGATGGATGTGCCGAAGAGATTCATAATGAAACTGATCCCATTACCGATTGAAAGCAGAAATTGCACACTGATCCCTCCTGTTCATATTCTTGAGGCTACCTAGTCTTCCGCCATGATTTCCCTGATTTTTTCGAGTAATAATTGCGTGAATTGCTCCGCGCCAACACCGGTAAACAGCGGCAGGCCTATCATTACCGGCGCTCCGGACTTGTTTTGCGCCGAGGTTTTGCCGGTACAGACGATCAGATCTGCTCCGGTAATATTGGGCACCTCGGTGATTTTATGCGGTGACAGCTTGTGTGGGATCTTTTCTTTGCGCAGGATTTCATCAATTTTATCGGTGACCACTGTCGTAGTGAAGATTCCGCCGCCACATGCAACTACAATGTTGATGCTCTTTTTCATAACTTCATCTCCCTAAAATAATTTTCGTGCCTTTCCCGGCCTGCGCGCCGGAATCCAGCTCCGGCAGCGTACCGTTCGATCACAGAAGGATGTAGTCGCCAAGAACTTCCTTGAGCTTCGTCAGAAGCTCGCCGCTGTCCGCCGCGTGTGTGAAGGCACGCAGCAGCTCCTCCTTCTGAAACAGGGTGGAAAACCTGCGCAGAACGGCAGTCTGCCTGCTTGGGTCGGTGATACCGAACAGAAACACGAGCTCGGCCTTCACGGGCTCCTCAGAGCCATCCATCGCGCCGAAATCCACCGGCTCGGCCATCGCCGCCATCGCGAAAAAAGATTTGGAGCAGCCGTCATGCACATGGGGAATTGCGATCGGAACAGCCGTTTGCAGCCCCGTGGGGTATTCCTGCTCGCGCTCGAGAATCTTTTCGATAAAAAGCGCATTGACATAGCCTTTTTTGAGAGCAAGCCCCGATAGCAGACGGATCACTTCTTCCGCATTGGATGCCCTGCAGCCGGTTATCACCAGCTCAGGGCTGGCCGACAATCCCTCAAATTCCATATGAACCCCTCCGTTTTTCATCGGACGCGCCGGTTAATACCATCCGCAATCCTCAACCGCTTTCTGCATCATATATATGTGGTACGGCGGCGTTATGGCCGGTATCTCACACCCGCTCATAAAGACGAACCTACCCGGCGCATATTTTTTGCCTTCCTCGATGACGCGCTTCGATTGCTCGTAAACTTCCTGCGGCGCTGCCTTTGCAATGATCTGCGGGTCGAGATTGCCGCAGATGATTTGGTTTGGGAATACTTCGGCCGCGTGCTCGATCGTGACCTCTTTGCCGAAGCTGAGCATGCCCGGGTCGCCGAACGGAATCTTCGACCAACGCTCCAGATTGGCATTCTGCTCGCCGCAGATGTGGCAGTAGATGCGCTCCGCGCCCATGTCGAGCACCTTTTGATGCAGCTCCTCGAGATACGGCGCCGCGAATTCCTCAAAATGCCTTGGTGAAATAAGCGAATTGCTTTCCGACGGTGCGGCGGAGCGTGCGAGCACCCTGCCCTTGCCGAAGGTTTCGATAAACAGCTGCGCGACCGAAAGGATGTGGTCCGTCATCAGCCGCATCGCCTTATGGGCAATCTCGGGCTCTTCGATCAGCCAGCCCAAAAAGGTTTCCACGCCGCAGAGGTTTGCAGCATGCGTGAAGGGACTTCCGCAAAGGAATGCGATCTGGTCGCCGTTCTTTTCCTGAAGCTTTGCAAACTCCATCAGCATCGGCAGGCAGCCGGCCGCCTTCGGGTCGGGAAGCACGAGACGCTCGATATCAGCGGGTGTTGAAACCGGACGTTTCGCAACGGATGGGCCGGAGGCATAACGATCGAGCGGCCACTTGATCTCACCGCCGAATTCCCACGAGCCGTATGAAACAAAGGTGTAGAACGGCGTTCCGTCCGAATTGTACTGCTCGCTCGTACGCTTCTGGGCGAGGTAGCTTTTTTCCGGGTCTTCATAGATATCCGCCACCGCAAAGCCTGTGTTTTTGGCACAGAAGCCGTATCCTCTGTGGATAAACGGCACTCTGTCCGTCGGCTGACGGTGATAGATGGCATCCATGCGTTCTTTATGGGTCATGGTTTCCTGCTTTTTCATAGTTGTGTCCTCCAAAACGATTTTCGGCCGGCGCTTATTCCTCCCACGGTTTGAGCACGACCTTGATTGCCTTGCCCTGCTGCACCAGATGCACGCCTTCCACCATGTCCTTGAGCGGAAGCCTGTGCGTAACGATATCCTTGTCGATCTTGCCGGCCGTCACAAGCTCCAGGCCCTGCTGGAAATTTGCAAAGGAATAGGAATACGCGCCGCGGATTTCAAGGCGGTTGTAATGGATGAGATTCGCGTCGAGATTCGACCACGGGTTCTCTTTGTTGAGGCCGCCGAATACGCACAGCCGGCCTTCCTTGCGGAGCATCTCGAGCCCGGGCTGATGCGGCTGCGTAGACGGAGCCGCCACGATGACGGCATCGGCGCCACGGCCGCCCGTGACTTCGCGCACGATTTTGACGAGATCCTCCTTGGAGGAATCAACAAAATGGGTGCCGCCGAATTGATGCACCATGTCGAGCCGCTCGCGATTGAGATCGGCCATGATGATTTTGGTCGCGCCGCGCAGCTTCGCGATCTGGGCGTGCAGGCAGCCGATGGGGCCGGTGCCTATGATTACGACCGTCTCGCCCAGTGAAATGCGCAGGTTTTCCTGCGATGCGATGACCGAGGCAAGCAGCTCGACAATGATAATCTCGTCAAACGCGATGCCTTCGGGAATCCTTAGGATCTGCCCGTGCTCGACACCCACGCCGGGCACCGCCATATACTGCGCGTAGCCGCCGGGAATGTCGTTGCCGTAGACGTGCATGTTCTCGCACAGTGCGGAAAGGTTATGGGTGCAGTAATAGCATGTGCCGCAGATAATCGCCGGGTTGATGATGACGTTGTCGCCCACCTTCCAGCCGCCCTTGTTTTCCGGGCCGGCCTCGACGATTGTCCCCGCCGTCTCATGGCCGATGATCGCCGGGTATTTCACTTTAGAATGCCCATAAGTAAAAGTCCGCACGTCCGAGCCGCAAAGGCCGACCGCTTCAATTTTTACAAGCAGGCCATCCACGGGACATTCGGGTGTGGGAACCTCGCGGTATTCCGCCTGGGCCTTACCTGTAAGCACCATTGCTTTCATAGTCGTCACTCCAAGTCCATTAAATTTCGGCTCTCACCATACTAATTTAAATTCTATGCCATACCAATCGGCTTTCAAAGTAAAAAATTACTTTGGCAATTCAATACGGCATATTTTTATCAGCCGCCGCCATGGTCTCACATGCCGCGACGGACTGCTTCCTTGACGATTGCCTCCGTTGATCTCGTTCCCTGGCGCGTCACTCCGGCATTGAAGAATTCAAGGAACTCGTCGAGCGTGCGGATACCGCCGGCAGCCTTGATCTGGATGGTCGGCTTGACACTCGCGCGCATGAGCCGCACATCCTCAAGCTTGGCACCCGAGGGCGCGTAGCCGGTGGAGGTCTTGACAAAATCCACATTGAGCGCATCACAGATCCGGCAGCATGCGACGATCTGCGTGCTGCTCAGGTAGGCATTCTCAAAAATCACCTTAAGGGCGGCATTGTGCTTGCGGCAGACATTGAGCACTGCCTCAACCTCGCGGCTTTCGTAGTCGTATTCGCCCGAGCGCACCATGCCGATCGCCATGACCATATCAATCTCGTTGGCGCCGTTTGCGATCGCCTTCTCCGATTCGTACACCTTGTCGTCGATGGTGCAATTCCCGTGCGGGAAGCCCGTGACGGCCGAAACCATCACATCCGTGCCCTGAAGCCTTTTTGCGCAGTATTCCACATCGTAGCCGCGTACGCAGACCGAAGCCGTATGGTAAGCCTCTGCGATACTGCAGCCTTCCTCGATCTCATCACGCGTCATCTGGGGCTGAAGCAGTGAATGATCGATCATT
>JARLHS010000033.1 GCA_031292115.1 Clostridia bacterium
TTATTAAAAATCGGGTTAAACCGGATATTCCCCGTTTATTATACCGTTTTTCAGCCTGATTGTAAAGGAAATTTCTTCTATTTGGATACGGCGGCTCATGCGGGTGCAGTTCGTTAAAATATTAAAATAACGCGGTTTTCTTTACAGCTCATGCAATTCATGCTAAAATATCCAGTGATTCGACTATGGAAAGGATGACTGGTTTGAAAGTCAGAAAGGCAATTATCCCCGCCGCAGGGCTTGGAACACGCGTGCTGCCCGCTTCGAAGGCGATCCCGAAGGAAATGCTGCCAATTGTGGATAAACCAGCCATTCAATATATCGTCGAGGAGGCCGCGGCGGCCGGCATCGAAGAGATCCTCATCATCACCAGCCGCGGCAAAACCGTGATGGAAGACCATTTCGACCGCTCCCCCGAGCTTGAGCAGCGGCTTGAAGCCTCGGGCAAGCAGCAGATGCTTGACGAGATCATCGCCGTTACGAAGCTTGCCAACATCACCTACCTGCGTCAGAAGGAAACGAAGGGCCTTGGCCACGCGGTGCTCTGCGCGAAGGCGTTTGCCGGCGGAGAGCCTGTTGCCGTGCTTTACGGAGACGACGTCATCATGGGTGAAAGGCCGGCCATCGGCCAGCTGATCGAGGCCTATGAGACCTACGGGCTCGGCGTCGTGGGCGTTAAGGAGGTGCCGGCCGCGGATATTTACAAATATTCGTCGCTTGCCGTCACACCGCTCGGCGGGCGGAATTTCAGGGTGACCGACATGATCGAGAAGCCTACCTCGCCCGAAAAGGTGCTGTCGCTCTATTCGATCCTCGGCCGGTGTGTGCTGCCGCCGGAGATCTTTGGCTATCTTGAGCACACAAAGCCCGGCGCCGGCGGCGAGATCCAGCTCACCGACGCGATGAAGGAGCTCACGCGCGACGCCTCGATGATCGCCGTCGATTTTGAAGGCATCCGCTACGACATGGGCAGCAAGCTCGGCATCATGCAGGCCACCGTGGAAACGGCGCTGCGCCACCCCGAGATCGGCGCCGCCTTCCGTGAATACCTCAGGGAGCTTTCAAAAACGCTCTGACGGCAGGCCTTTTTGATCTTTATCCTGCGTCTGTGCGCTTTGTCCAATGCAAAATCACATGTGCCGGGGCGTTCGGCCGACTGCCACCATCACAGTTTTGACAGAATGGATATTTGTAAGGTTATAGCTTGACTGCAACGCCGTTTTATGGTATTCTATTCTATATGTTTCCGGAGGGCTTTTCAAAAGTCTTCCCATCCTTGCCGCTTTTGCGGCCATAGTCCAGAAGGAGGTGCATTCTTATGGCAAAAATCACAAGCAGTTACGAATTGGTTTTCATCATCCGGCCGACACTTGACGAAGAGGCGACAGCCGCTGTGGTCGAGAAATTCAAGGCGCTGATCGCGGCAAACGGCACAATTGACACCATCGAAGAGTGGGGCAAGCGCAGGCTTGCGTATCCGATCGACGACCAGACCGAAGGGTATTACGTCCAGATCAATTTCACAGCCGTCAACGATTTCCCCGCAGAGCTTGATCGACAGTTCAATATCAACGACGCTATTCTTCGTTCGCTCGTCATCAACAAAGAAAAGTAAATTTCAGGCGTACGCTGCCTGAGGACGGGGCATGGTGGTAAACATGTTAAATACGGCAATTTTAATGGGCAGGCTGACGGCAGATCCCGAGCTGCGGCGCACAAGCGCCGATGTCGCCGTCACAACCTTCACGCTCGCGGTCGACCGTGGCTATGTCAAGGCCGGTGCGGAGCGTCAGGCCGATTTCATCAACATTGTCTGCTGGCGCAGTACTGCGGAATTTGTTTCAAAGTATTTCCGCAAGGGCATGCTGGTCGCCGTCGAGGGCTCTATCCAGACGCGCACCTACACCGACAGCCAGGACGTAAAACGAAAGGCCTTTGAGATTGTCGCCGACAGAGTCCATTTTGCAGAGCCGCGCAGAGACAGCGCTTCGCAATCCGCACCCACCGGTGAAGGCCGGCCGTCTCCGAAGCAGGAGGCCGCGCACACCGGCGACAACGGCGATTTCATCGAGATCGAAAGCGACGACGATCTCCCATTCTGATGAAGGAGGCTTAAAACATGGCTGACAGAAACGATAGAGGCGACAGAAACGACAGAGGCGACCGCGGCGACAGGAACGACAGACGCAACAGGAAGAGCCGCAAAAAGGTTTGCAGCTTTTGTGTCGATAAGGTGGAAACCATCGATTATAAAGATATCGCGAAGCTTCGCAGGTTCCTTTCGGAGCGCGCGAAGATCCTTCCGCGCCGCGTGACGGGCACTTGCGCGCGCCATCAGCGCGATCTTACCCTGTCGATCAAACGTGCCAGGCATCTGGCGCTGCTCCCCTATGTGAGCGAGTAACCCCGCAAAGAATACCACGGTGTGTTTTTAAGAGGGGCTTTGAGTGCCGTCGGCGCTCAAAGCCCCTCTTTTATCTCATTTTCCCTTCCTTTGAGGCTGCCATGGGCAGGCCTTTTTCATGTGAGACGAATATTACTTATTTCTGGATACGACCGCCCCCCTGCGCCCCTTTAAGACGAGCATGGCCGCGAGATAGACCGCGACGAGCAGCAGTGAAAAATTGCAGCCCGTCCATATGAGCAGCCGGAAACCCGCCGTTGCAAGCGGCACAATGAGCACGAGCGAAACAATATCGACGATGCGCTGCACCTTTTCCGGCGGGAGGCGCATGCTGAGAAGAGTTTCGAGCGCCCTGCCGCCGTCGAGCGGGCAGATCGGCAGAATATTAAAGGCGCCGATCATCAGGCTGAAAACCAAAAGAAGGCTTGCCTGCAGCGCGTAAAAGCCGACGCGCGCGCAAATCCACGCGGCGGCGCAGAGCAGCAGATTTGCCGCACAGCCCGCGAGCGCCACGACGAGCTCCTGCCGGTAGCCGAGCCTGACGTTGTTTCGCAGCCGGATACCGACCCCGAAAAGTCTGAACGATATTTCCTCGACAGGCGCCCTGTAAAGGCGGATGGCGGCAATGTGGCCCAGCTCATGCACGCCGACGCACACAAGCGCGTAAACGACGAGGCCCGTGTGGTCAAGCACCAGCAGGCAAGCGATAAAGACGGCGAAATATACGCTGATATTGACGCGCCGCAGCCCGCCGAGCGCTCTTTTATTTTTCATCCGGCGTCAACAGCCACAGTGGATTCACATAGATATTGCGCACCCGGATCTCAAAATGCAGATGCGGGCCCGTGGTCATGCCCGTATTGCCCGATTTTGCGATAATATCGCCCGCGCGCAGCACGGCGCCGAGCGGTGCGAGAATGGCCTGGCAGTGACCATAGAAGGTCTTGACGCCGCCGCCGTTATCCAGGATGATATAATTGCCATAGGCGGCGGATTGCCCGCGCCCGCATACCTTGCCGGGCAGCGCAGCCGCGACCGGCGTCCCCTCTGCCACCGCGAGATCGATACCCGTATGGAAGCTGATTTTCTTCGTGATCGGATTCACGCGCCAGCCGAATTTTGAGGTCAGTCTGCCGCTCACAGGCAGGATGGGCTTGAACGAGAGCTGCACGGGTGAAAGGCTTGCGTTGGCGGGGGGATCTTTCGGCAGCACCGTGGTGCCCGGCGGAGAAGCGATATCCTCCCCGCCCTCACCTTCGTCAGCCGCCATGCCGACCGCCGCCAACAGTGCCGTGGATGAAGATGTGAGCGTCACGGAGGACGCGGCCTTCTGCGATGAGGCTGACGCCATCCCAGGCGTGGTGCACGCGACGTTCGTGGTGTTTTGGGCATACGCGAGCGAACTCGCCGTCAACGAA
>JARLHS010000034.1 GCA_031292115.1 Clostridia bacterium
GCGGACGGCAGAGTCTCCTGACTCGGCGAAGAGAGTTTCCCAGATGAAAATTTAGGCCGAATTACCAAATGAGGAATAATCGAACGGCTCAGGGGGGAAAATAGCGAAGAAAACAGCTCTGCCTAACATGCAGGGCGAGCAAAAAGGAGTGTTCTTATGGCCAGTATCACATCAAAGGAGCTATCGGCGCTGGAGGATCAACTCAATTACGAGCAGGTCCTCGTCAAGAAATACCGTACCTTTGCCGGGCAGTGCACCGATCCGCAGCTGCGTACCAAATGCGAGCAGGTAGCGGCGCGCCATCAGGATCATTTTAACCGTCTGATGAATCATTTAAGCTGAAGGAGGAAAGAGCAGCATGCAAATCAACATGAACAGCCAGCCACAGGGGCAGCAGATGGGTGATATGGAAATGATCAACGACTCCATCGCTTCCCAGAAGCTGATCAGCAGCACGTATGACACCTTTGCCAACGAGTGTGCCACGCCCAACCTGCGGGATGAATTTCTGAATATACTCAAGGATGAGCACCAGATACAGGCAGAGCTTTTCTCCGAGATGCAGAAGCGCGGCTGGTATCAGCTTTCTCCCGCCGACCAGAACAAGGTCACACAGGCAAAACAAAAATACCAGAACATGCTGGGCTGACGCTGCGCGGTGCCGGCCTCCCATGCAAAGCAGCCACAAAAGGTTAAAGCGGGGCTTTGAGCATCTTAACTGCTCAAAGCCCCGCTTTTAACTGCCCCGCTCGTCTGAGCGCAAGGCGTATACGGACAATTTATTCGTCCAGGTCGATTTCGCCTTCAAAGCCGGCCTCGGTCAGCATATCCCGGCTGATGATGCCGCCCTGATACATATTCTTCAGGCAGGAAGTCATGGTCTGCATGCCTTCCTTCTGACCGGACTGTATCATCATATTGATCTGATGCGTGCGCCCCTCGCGGATGAGGTTGCGGATGGCGCTGTTGACGGTCATGATCTCAAACGCGGCCGTCAGGCAGCCCGAGACGTTCATAACAAGCTGCTGGGAGACGACGAGCTTGAGCACCGACGCAAGCTGAATGCGGATCTGCTGCTGCTGGTTTGGCGGGAAGACGTCGACAATGCGGTCGATGGAATTGGCGGCGCCCCTCGTATGGAGCGTTGAGAGCACAAAATGGCCCGTTTCGGCCGCGGTGACCGCGGCGGAGATGGTTTCAAGGTCGCGCATCTCGCCGATAAAAATTACGTCGGGCGCCTGCCGCAGTGAAACGCGAAGCGCGTCGGCATAGGAGATGCAGTCCATGTTGACCTCGCGCTGATTGACGATGCAGTTTTTGTGGGGGTGCAGGTATTCGATCGGATCCTCGATCGTGAGGATATGCCCGTGGCGGTTTTCATTGATCAGGTTAATGATCGCCGCGAGGGTGGTCGATTTGCCCGACCCGGAGGGGCCGGTTACGAGGACAAGCCCGCTTTTATATTTATAGGCGTCAAGCACCGCCTGCGGAATCCCAAGCTTTTCAGGGTCGGGGAGATGAAACCGGACGATGCGGATCGTGGCGGCGACGGAGCCCCTCTGAAAGAACGTGCTGACGCGGAAGCGCCCCACGCCGCTGATCGAATAGGAGAAATCGCAGCATTTATTCTGCATGAACAGGGCGAATTTTTCCTCGTTGGGGAAGAGGCGGAAGATCAGCATCTTGCTGTCTTCGGCCAGAATCTTCGCTTCACCCATCGGAAGGATGCGGTTATCGATCTTCACCATCGGCGGTACGCCGACGGTGAGGAAAATATCGGAGGCATTGTTTTGGACTGCTGTTTTCAGCAGCTCGTTGATTTCATACATGAAAAACCATCTTCCTGTGTGATGACTTCGACTTTAGACCAATTCCAATCAGATTTCAAACAAATCATCTATACGATTCTCCCATTCAGATGGAGACTGGTATTATAGTGAGCCTTACAAAAATGCGCAGGAGCCTTGCTCCCGGCGACCACACATTTCTGACGGGGTATTGTTTCTGATGGGAATCAGTATTACAGCCCGTTCCAGACCTTGATGCTCGAGTCGCTGCTGATCTCAAGACCACTGACGGAAGTCTGCCAGCGGGTTGCCTCAAACGCTGGCACGCCGGAGCCTGTAAAATCACAGGCGAGCGTGATGCTGAGCGTGGTCTTCGGGTCGAGGCTGCTTTTGACGGTGGAATTAACCGTCGCCAGATGCCCGCTGCCGTGGCCGCCCAGCGCGTTTTGCAGTAACTCCTGATTGACCAGGCAGGTGAACCCCGCGTCAAATGTCATGGCCTTGAGACGCTTCTCAAGGAAATAATAAAATACGCCGCTTTTCAATTTTGCGAGCGCTTCGGCACTGCTTGCGACCTTCGCCTTTGCGGCGAGTGGACGCAGACATTCGTAAAAATCGGCAGGAAGCGCCTGCTCATACCGTCTTTGTGAAATAAAGCAGCCGGCATCGCTCCACGCCCCGGCCGACGCGCCCCCGCAGGCTGCGGTGAGCTGCTCGCCCTGCGTATCAAGCTCATAATAGACCTGCTGCGCCGTGGCGGCCTTCTGTGAAAGCCGAAGATCCGCGCCCGCGCTCGAGAGCGAAAGCAGGCCGAAAACCAGCATCATCACCATGACGACTGTGACGAGAACAAACGAAAATCCCTTAGCCACCGGCATCACCCGTTTCATGATTGGAAAAGAATTTGGCGTCGCTCAGGCTGAAAACCGGGGCGCCGTCCGAGCTTCTTTTCAGCTCGACCTTCAGGGTATAAATGGAGCCGCCCGTATTCGCCGCGGTCTTGGCAATCGTCAGGTGCGCGCTGAGACCGGCCGCGGTGGGAACTTCGACGGTGCCGTCGTAGCTGCCGCCCGACGGTGCTCCGCCGAGCTTCGAACAGAGCGCA
The DNA here is from genome assembly GCA_031292115.1 of Clostridia bacterium. Lineage (GTDB taxonomy): Bacteria > Bacillota > Clostridia > Oscillospirales > Ethanoligenentaceae > JARLHS01. The sequence goes on from JARLHS010000034.1 coordinate 2,893, forward strand.
AACGGCGTGGAGCCGGCTCTGAATTGCTCGATATAGCTGACCGCAGCATAATTGGCGCTGTCAAGTGCGGTCATTTTCTGCCTGTCTTTTGAGGCCGCGACAAAAAGCTGCAGCACAAACACCGAAAAGGCGGCCAGAATGGCCACCGAAACGATGATTTCAAGGACGCCGAAGTCGCGGCTGTGAAACCTTGATTGCATAAGTGCCCTCCCTGAGCGTGATAAAAGACTGCTCAGCTTCGCAGAGTCAGAACGAGGCTCTGCAGGCCGCCCGCCCCGTCGCTCTTAGCCGTCTGCGCTGCGGCCGTGATGAGGATCTGGCGCCCGTTCTGCAGCGCCGAGAATGAGCTCAGGCTGCTGATCACCTGGCATGCCGCCGGGTTGATCGTCGTGCCTGCGGGGATCAGGGCTTCCCTCAGCGTGCCCTTGTAGTAAAAGATCCAGTCCTCATAGGGCTTCCCCAGATCGGTCTGCGTGACCACCAGGGCGTTGCCCCACTGTGACGGGCGCACGGTGACGCTGCCGCCGCTGTCCCCCTGGCGGACTTTCGTCGAGATGAAGGAAAACCCCGTGCGGATTTCCTGCGAGGCGCTGCCGGCAGCGACAATGCTCCGGTAGGCCCTCCCGGTTGAAAAGATCAGCAGCACGGTGAGCGACGTGAGCACAATCAGCAGCAGCATGGCCGCCATGGTTTCGATGTGGATCTGTATCTTCTTCGCCGGTTTTGTGTCGGCCACGCCGGTTCGCCTCCTGTATCGGGCAAACGCACCCGCTAATTTTTCCTGAAGACATGCACCTCTGGCGGGATGTTGGTCGCGAAAACGCTGTAGTCGTAGATATAATGCTTCGTATCGAGCACCAGCCCGTAATTCTTGGCAAGGTAAGCAAGGTTCGGGGGGTAGCTGCCCTCGAGCGAATAACAGTGGATCATGGCGCTCTGCACCGATTTCTGCACGGCAGTCAGCTGCTCGGCGCGCAGATTGCGGTCAAAGCCCGCCACCCCCGCTGCGGCAAGCAGAATGATCGCGATGCTGAAGGCCGCCGTCAGAGCGACGGCGAGAATCCGGCGGAACTTTTTATGTGACGTCATATCGAACCTCCCCGCTTAACCGATCAGCTGCATGATGTTGATAATCGGCAGCATCACCGAAAAAAGAATGACGCCCGCGATGCAGGATAGCACGATGACGAGCGCGGGCTCTATGCGCGAGGTGATGCTGTAGACGGAGTCGTCAAAGCTCTCCTGATAATAGGAGGACATGCGGCCGAGCGTTTCCTCGAGGTTGCCCGTGCGATAGGCCGTGGCAAAAAGGCTTACGAAGGATTTCGGGAAAAGCTCCACAAGCCCGAGCGCGTGCGGGATCTCCTCGCCGGCCTCCACAAGCTTTTTCAGGCGCAGAAGCCGATCCTGCACTTCGCTGTTGCCGATAATGTCGGCGGTGAGCCCGAGTGAGGCGGTGAAGCTGTTGCCGCAGCCGAGCGACATCTTCATCGCAGAACAGAAGCGCGCAGTGGCAAGCTTGCGCGATGTGCTGCCGAACCCCGCCCGCGTGAGCAGGAATTTATCAAGAAAATGCCTGCCTGCCGCGCTTTTGAAGAACACGGCGGCCGCGACGACAATTACGACGATCACGCCCACGATATAGAGGTAATCGGCCCGTATCCACAGCCCGAAACCCAGTATCGCGGCGGCCACCGCCGGCAGCGCGCCGCCGGCGCCCGAAATGATATCGGCAAACTGCGGAAGCACCTCGATAATCAGAAAGAGGATTACCGCGAGCATCATCGCAAACAGGATCAACGGATAGGTGAAGGCCTGCCTCACCCTGCGGCGGATCGAAGAGCGCTGCTCAAAATAGTCGGAGAGCTCGTAAAGCGTCTGCTCGAGATTCCCGGTTTTTTCACCGAGCTGCACAAGCGCGATGAGGTATTCGGAAAAACAGCCCGCCTGCCTCAGTGCGACGGAAAGGCTGCTTCCTTCCTTGACGGCCGAAAATATCGCGGCCGCCTGTGAGAATTCTCCGCCGTTCTCGGCAGTTAAAAACTCACTGGCACTCGAAAAGGGGATGCCGGCCTTGGCGATATAGGCCATTTGCCTGCAAAAAACGGCCTGCGCATCATAGTCGAGCATCCTGCGATTCACCGGCCTGCCGCTTTTATCACTCATTTTCCTCATTCCTTCTGTCAGCAATACGGTTGCGCGGAGCCTCAATAAACATATACCTTCTGGTAGTTGCTGGAATCTCCGATGTATTTGGCGATGGCCGCGGAGGATGTCGTGCCCGAGATGAAGGTGACGTCCACACGGCTCCATCCGTTGGTGTTGAGTTTGACGGATAAAACCTTGATCCAGCCTTTGCCGGAAAGATAAACCTCGTTCCACGCATGATAGACGGAGCCGTCCTCAACATAGCCCATCACCAGCCTGGTCGGGTAGCCGAGCGACCGCAGCATGGCGGCCGATATGGCGGCATAGTCGTAGCAGATGCCCTTCCCGCGTGCAAGATCGGCGTCGATATTGGGGATATAACCGGTCTTGACGGTCTTGGCAAGGTTGTAGTCATAGGAAATGTGGTTGGCTACGTAGGAAAGTACCGTGGAAATGCGCTGATAGTTGTTGGTCTGGCCCCGGACGAGGCTCTTGGCGATGGCGACGGCCGTGGAGCCGCCGGTATAATTGACGATCTGGCTCGGCACAAGGTACGGCGCGTCGGAGCGCAGCAGGCTCACGTTGACGGTTGTGGAAGCGACGTAATAGTAGCCGCCGTTGGAGCTCCTTTGCAGCACCGAGATGTCGTAGCTGCCGCTGCCCAGCTGAAGCGGATAGATTTCTGTGCCGCCGGTGTTTTTGAGGTCATAGTAATAATCGCTGCCTTTGCTGATCCAAACCTTGAAGGCCCCGGAGCTTTTGGAAAGCAGACGGATCTTGACAAACCCATAGGAGATGTATGAAAGATCGATCGACGCCGTGTTGCTTTTGTACACATTATTTCCGTCAAGATTCGGCACACTCAGCGCGGAGGGAACCGACCCGCTTGCCGGCCATGTGGAGCCCGTTGGGGTCTGCGAAGCCGGGACAGAGGCCGAGGCATTTGATGAAGTCGTCGACTGCGCCTGATTTTGCCCGCCGGAAGAGCCGTTCGCAGCAGAAGAGCCGCCCCAGGAGCTGCCTGTGGAAGAACTTCCGCCCGAAAGCCCGGAGGATACGGCTCGGGAAACGGCGGAGGCGATCGAGGAGGCGCCCGACGAAGTGACCGAGGAAGCATTGACAGCGGAAGAGCCGACAGAAACCGAGCCCGAAGAGCCCCCGGAAGAAGGCCCCGGGCCGGAAGAGGAGCCGGCGTATCGCGAATCTTTACTGCAGGAGGAGAACATTGAGATAGCCAGCGCCAGTGCGAGAATGAAAATCAGGCTTTTATTTTTCATGGAGACCCTCTTGCCTAATTAAGTGGGGGGTGTGTAACACCCTTCCACTTTAATCATACCATATTTTTCACAATATTCAACAGGATTCGGCATATTTCTTATACCATTGGCCCATTTTAAATGGAGATCCGTATCACAGAAAAGCTCCGCCCCCGCCGCGTTTTTCGGCTATTTTCACGGCCTCGGGGTAAGCGGGGACAAAAATATGTAAATATTTTTTCTGAATGTGATATTTACATATTTAATTATCGGCATCTTTCTGATATAATTAAGTTATTAGTCGGTTTAAGTTATTAGGCGGCTGCAGCAAGATTGGACAACAAAGCCGAATCATTCAGACAGATAAAAGGAAAAACTATGCCGGAAGTACAAATTGAAAAAGCGTCTCTGATAGAGATCGCAATGTTTGGCGGGTTTTCCATTCAGACAGCGGGAGAGGCCCTGACTGACAGTGCCGGAAGGACTAAGCAGTTGTGGACTCTGCTCGAGTATCTGATTGCAAACCGGCTCAATGATATCTCGCAGGAAAAGCTCATTGAGATCCTGTGGGAAGATGAGGCATGCTCAGACCCCGCAAATGCACTGAAAAATCTTGTCTATCGGCTGCGCAGCCTGCTCAAAATGCTCGGCGGTGAGAATTCCCCCGAATTCATCCTGTTTAAAAGGAATAATTACTGCTGGAACAACGCGCTGCACTGTGCCATTGACACCGAAGAATTTGAAAAGTCTTTCCGCGCGGCCAAGGCCGGAGGCCTGAGCGATGAAGAGCGGATGAGCCGCTACTTAAGAGCCGTTGAGCTTTACAAAGGTGATTTTCTTCCCAAATCCTCCTCACAGGATTGGGTGATTTCGCGCAGCACCTATTACCGTAATATCTTCATTGAATGTGTAAAAGGCGTCTGCGAGTTGCTGATACAATTCAAACATTTTGAAGAGGCGGAAATGATCTGCCAGAAGGCGCTTTCCATAGAGCCTTTTGACGAATCGCTGCACGCGCTTGTCATAAACCTCTACCTTGCGGCCGGGAGCAGGCAGAAGGCTGTCGCCTATTATGAATATGCGTCCGAGATGTTCTATGAGAAGCTGGGCGTGAAGTTTTCCGACCCGATCCGCTCGCTGATGCGCGGCGTCACGAAGACTGTCAACGGTGTTGAAAAAGACATGGATATCATAGAAGACGGCCTGCGCGAATCCGGCGAAATCAACTGCGCCTACTTCTGCAATTATGAAGTTTTTAAAAGCATCTACCGCATTGAGGCCCGTATGGCAGAGCGGTTCGGACAATCCGTTTTTGTCGTGCTGCTCACGCTTGAGGCCGACGGGGGTGTGGAAAAGCAGGATGTTCTGGATGCGATGCAGGTCTTAAAATCGATCATTCTCAAAAACCTGCGCAAAAGCGACGTCGTATCCCGATTCAGCAACACACAGTTTATCCTGATGCTGCCCGCGCTGACTTTTGAAAACGGGAAGCTTGTCCTCAACCGCATCGTGCGCAAGTACAATGAAGAATGCAGGCGGCGCAGTATCCGCCTCAACACCCGGTTAAACCCGCTGAAACCCGTGGAGCAGCGCTGAAAACATAAAAACAGCCCCGATGCCGGTTGGGAGACCGGCGCCGGGGCTGCTTTTTTATGGCTTGTGTTCCTCGAGCGCCTTGAACGCCCCGAGCGTGAAAAGCTGCGAGCTTACGGCCTGCAGGAATTCGGCCAGCAGGAAGGTGTCGAATTCCCCAAGATTCTGAGAGAGAAGGGCAGCCGTGGCTGCGACGAGTGCGATATATTCGTTGCCGTTGATCCCATCCGGGCAGTGCATGGCAGACTCTCCCTTCATCGCAGACCGCGGCAGTGCAGGCTCCTATACAATATATGGCCGCGTGGGCCCTTTTGCCAAACGGCGGCGGGTCGCGCAGCTATATATAACAGAATAAGTTTTTAGTATATCTTACGTAAGCACTAAGCAATTCTGTTATATATTGCGCATGTGCATTTGCGAAGCAAAATCTTGCACGCGCTTTGGCGTTTAGCCCGTTCTCTATATACAACGGCTCTTATACTATTTTCTTTTTAATCGGTAGATAAGATCTACCGATTAATACCGCCGCAAAATGCGGCGGACGGCGGCGCGCCGCCGAGAAAAGCCGTTCAATACTCATTTTACAAAAGTGCAGGCACTTTTGTAACTCGCCATCGGCGAGTTTTAGAAAGTAGACTTTGTCTACTTTCTAAATGAAAATCAGTATTATATTAATTATTTATTCAGTTGTATATAGAGCACAATGTGACATATTTACAGGGCAGTTATGATTTACGTCATAACTGTCCTGTGTTCAGAAGGACCCAGCACCGTCGCATCATGTGAAAAAAACATGGAGGCATTGCCGCTTGATATAGAATTGCAGGCCGCGGTTGAAAAATCCGGCTTCCGATGTTATAATGAAACAAAAGACGTGCGGCAAAATTCGGTCAGCAATGAAAGGATCGCCGTCATGAAAAAGTTTCTTACGTTTATCCTCATAGCAGCCGTCGCCGTTCTCGCGGTTACAGGCTACAATTATGTGCGCGCTGTCGGCGGCATAAAAAATGCGTTCGGCGGCCTTTCCTCCATGGCCGCCGCCATCACCGCGCAAGCCTCGTCCGATATAAAGCAGGATTCATTCGCCGCACAGACCTCTTCACAGCAATCCTCACGCAAGTCGGTTGTGATTAAGCCCACCAATCCGATTTCCTCCGCAAAGCCGTCGTCGGGCAAGAATCCCGTTGTCCCTCTGGCCAACGGAGGCAAGCCGATCACGAAGGCACAGGGCTCCACATCCCCTTCGTCTTCGGTAAAGATCCCGGATGATTTTAATGTATACGAATATGGGCGGACATTGCTCAGCGCAAAGGAAGCTGCCTGCTACGACGCCATGCGCAGCGGAGTGCAGAGCCTTCAAAAGACGATCAGGCTGCCTTATGCCGTGAATCAGGATACTTTCCAGAAAATCTTCTGGTATTATTTATACGATCATGCCGAAGTGTTCTATATTAAACATGAAATTCAGAATTCGCAGGAGCTTTTCGATGTTTCGCTGGGTCTTGACAGGAACAATCTGGTGCAGGTGATCTATTTGCAGTACCAGTATGACGCGCCGACGATCGCAAAGATGGAGACGCAGATGAAAAACAGTGCGAAAGCGCTTCTTGCGGGGGTCACCGCCGGCATGAGCGAAAGCCGCAAGGTTAAGCTCATCCATGATACCTTCATTCAGCATACCCGCTATGACCTTGCCGCGGTGAACAACCCTTCTTCCTACCCGAGCGCCTTCGACGCATACGGCGCCCTTGTCAACCACACCGCCGTGTGCGACGGCTACGCCAAGGCGTTGAAGCTGCTGCTCAATTCCGAAGGCATCGAGAGCCTCTATATCACGGGCACGGGCGTGACGAGCAAGGGCGAAGGCAGCCACGCGTGGAATATGGCGAAGATCGGCAGTAAATGGTATTGGGTGGACGCCACCTTTGACGACCCCGTTTATTCCACCAGCGACGCGCTCGATTCAACACACGAAACCGATCTGTATCTTGAGATGAAAACGGTTGTTTTCAAAAAGACTCACATTTATTCGACTTACAGTAACAGCGATGAGGAAAACTATACGATCCTGCCCGCAGTCTCTTAATGAGCCTGCGAAATAACACGTACGGAAGTGATTATATTTGATAGACAAGGCTAAGATCGAGCAGGCTGTCAAAATGATTCTCGAGGCCGTCGGAGAAGACGCCGACCGGCAGGGCCTTTTGGAAACGCCGAGGCGCGTCGCACAGATGTATGAGGAGATTTTTTCCGGGCTCGGGCATGACCCGCGCGAGTACCTCAAATTCTTCGACGAGAACGAAAACGACGAGATGGTCATCGTCAAGGATATCCCACTCTATTCCATGTGTGAGCATCATCTGCTGCCATTTATCGGCAAGGCCCACGTCGCGTATATCCCGCGCGGGGGGAAGATCCTGGGGCTTTCAAAGCTCGCCCGTATTGTCGACTGCTTTGCGCGCCGCCCCCAGCTGCAGGAGCGGCTCACTTCGCAGGTGGCGGATTTCCTTTATCGCGAGCTGAGCCCGTATGGCGTCGCCGTGGTAATCGAGGCCGAGCACCTCTGCATGACGATGCGCGGCGTGCGCGCAGCCGGTGCCGTCACAAGGACCTCGGCGCTGCGCGGCATCATGAAAAGCGATGACCGCACGCGCAGCGAGACCATGACGCTTTTGACGGAAGGGCTGAAATAGATGGCGGTTTTCAGCGGGCCGGGGTTTTCCTTCCCACTCGGAGAGAAAACCTATATCATGGGCATCGTCAACATTACCCCCGATTCCTTTTCGGACGGGGGTTCTTTTCTCGATCCCCGGGCCGCCTGCGATTATGCGCTGCGGCTTGAGGAGCAGGGCGCCGATATCATCGACCTTGGTGCGGAATCAACGCGCCCGGGTCATCAGGGGGTTTCGTGCCAGGAGGAGCTCGCGAGGCTCGAGCCGGTGCTTACGCGGCTCAGGGGCCGGCTGGGCGTGCCCGTTTCCGTCGATACCTCCAAGCCGGAGGTTGCGCAGGCGGCGCTTGCGCTTGGCGCGGCGATCATCAACGACGTAAACGGCTTTCTCGCGCCCGGCATGGCGGAGGCTGCCGCGCGGCATGGGGCGGCGGCCGTGATCATGCACCCGGGCGAGCCGGCATATCCGCACGGGGTGGTGCGCCATGTCAGAAAATTTCTGCTTGCGGCGGCACAGGCGGCACAGCATGCGGGTATCGCAAAGGAATCAATCTGCCTGGACCCGGGTTTCGGTTTCGGCAAGGATTACGAGCAGAATCTCGAGTTGCTGGCGGATATGGCGGCGGCTCGCCTGCACGGCTATGCGTGGCTGGCTGGCCTTTCGCGCAAATCGTTCATCGGCACTGCGACAGGCTGCGAGCTCCCGAGCGACAGGCTTGCCGGGACGATCGCGGCCGATACCTTCGCGGCGCTTGCGGGCGCCGACATCCTCCGGGTTCACGATGTGGCTCAGGCGGTGCAGGCCGCAAAGATGACCGACGCCATTACCGCGGCCTGCAGGAAGATGCAGTAGATTATCCTATAACGAAAAGCGGTGGGTAAGATGGATAAAATTCATATCAGGGGCTTGCGTGTCTACGCCTTTCACGGGGTGGGAGATGAGGAAAAGCAAAAGGGGCAGCCGTTTATGCTCGATATAACGATGGAAGCCGATCTCTCGATCGCCTGCGGGAGCGACCGACTTACCGATACGATCAATTATTCGGCGGCCGTAAAGGCGGCGGAGCGCGCGATGGGCACGCCGTGCTCGCTCATTGAGCACGCCGCGGAGCATGTCGCGCAGGCGGTGCTGAGCGAATTTGAAAAGGTGCAGGCGGTGACGGTCGTGCTCAAAAAGCCGCGCGCACCGATTGCGGCCGATTTTGAGTATGTCGCGGTCGAGCTGCGGCGAACAAGGGGCGAGCCGCATGAATAGGGCGGTCATCGGGCTTGGCACGAACCTAGGGGATAGAATGGGAAGCCTCCGCGCCGCGGTGAAATCGCTCGCGCTGCTGCCCGGCACGTCGGTTGCGCGCTGCTCAAGCATCTATCAGACTGCTCCGGTGGGCCTCACGAGCCAGC
>JARLHS010000035.1 GCA_031292115.1 Clostridia bacterium
GGCTTCGCTGCGCTAGAATTTCACCCAGCTGCTTCGGCGTGATGCCCTGCTCGGCCATCAGCACAAAGATGTGATAAAACAGATCGGCGATCTCGCCCGTCGTTTCCCCGTTGTCGCCATTTTTGGCCGCGATAATCACCTCGGAGGCCTCTTCGCCCACTTTTTTGAGGATCTTGTCAAGACCCTTCTCAAAAAGATAGCAGGTGTAGGAGCCTTCCTGCGGCTCGGCCTTTCGCCCGAGGATGACCTCATAAAGCTCACTGAGCGTGTCGTTCATTCCTTTTCGCCCCTTTGCCAGATTTCATTGAAAAAGCAGCTCACGCTGCCCGTGTGGCAGGCCGCGCCCGTCTGCTCCGCCTCGATCAGCAGCGTATCGCAGTCGCAGTCCGCCGCGATGCGCACGACGCGCTGGAAATGGCCCGAGGTCTCGCCCTTATTCCACAGCTTTTGGCGCGAGCGGCTGAAAAACCAGGTATACCCCGTTTCAAGCGTCTTTTCAAGCGATTCGCGGCTCATGTAGGCGAGCATCAGCACCTGACGCGTATGCACCTCCTGCACGACGGCGGGAATCAGCTCCGATTTTTTAAACAGCTCTTCAATCTCGATCATAAAAGCCTCACCGGTATGTTTTTTTCGTTGAGATAGCGCTTGACCTCGCCCACCGTCAGCTCACGGTAGTGAAAAAGCGAGGCGGCCAGCGCGGCGTCGGCACCCGTTTGCTCAAAAAGCTCCGAAAAGTGCGCGAGGCTTCCGCCGCCCCCCGAGGCGATCACGGGGATTTTGACGCGTGAGCTGACTGCCTGCGTCAGCTCTTTATCGAAGCCGTTTTTGGTGCCGTCGGCATCCATCGAGGTGACAAGGAGCTCTCCGCAGCCGAGCGACTCCACTTCCACGGCCCATGCGAGCGCGTCAAGGCCGGTGTCGATCCTGCCGCCATTGATCACCACATTGAAGCCGCCGCTGCCGTTGCGCCGCGCGTCGATCGCCACCACGACGCACTGGTTGCCGAATTTATCCGCCGCGCGCGCCACGAGGGTTTTATCCCTCACGGCTGCGGAATTGATCGAAACTTTATCGGCCCCCGCACGCAGGATCTCCCTGAAATCGTCGATCGTGCGGATGCCGCCTCCGACGGTGAGCGGCACAAAGACTTTTTTCGCCGTCCTGCGCACAACGTCGGCCATGGTGGCCCGGTGCTCGTGCGTGGCCGTGATATCGAGAAAAACGATTTCATCCGCGCCCTGTCGGTCATACTCCGCCGCGCACTCGACAGGGTCGCCGACTTCTCGGATGCCGACAAAATTGATGCCCTTCACGACGCTTCCCCTGTCGACGTCGAGGCATGGAATGATTCTCTTAGCAAGCATCCTGCGCGCCCCCTTCCGATACGGCCTGCCTTAAATCGAGGCCCCCGCTATAGACGGCCTTGCCGCAGATCGCGCCGTAAAGGCCCATTGCTTTGAGCCGAATGACGTCCCCGATGCTGCTGACGCCGCCGCTTGCGATGATGCTGCAGCCGCACGCGCCGCTGAGCGCTTCGAGCTGCTCAAAGGCCGGCCCGGCAAGCATTCCGTCGCGGCTTATATCTGTAAAGATAATAACCTTTACACCTGTTTTCTCCATCTGCTTTGCAAACTCTATGTAGCCGACGGCCGAATCCTCAAGCCAGCCCTCCGAGGCGACAAGCCCGCCGCGCGCGTCGATGCCGACGGCGATGCGTGCGCCGTAACGCTCCACCGCTTCTCTGACAAAAGCGGGGTTTTTGAGCGCGGCCGAGCCGAGGATCACGCGTGAAACGCCGTTCGCCAGATAATCCGAAGCGGCTTCCATATCGCGGATGCCGCCGCCGAGCTCGATTTTCATAGTCGTTGCGCGCGCGACTTCAAGAATGACCTCACGGTTGACGCGGCGGCCTTCCTTCGCGCCGTCAAGATCGACCATATGCAGCCACTTCGCACCGGCGGCTTCAAACGCGGCCACCGCGGTAAGCGGGCTTTCTGCAACCTGCTGCGCGGTCGCGAAATCGCCCTTTTGGAGCAGGACGCACTGGCCGTTGTGCAGATCGATTGCGGGAAGAATGATCATTTGGCGAGCCTCCAGAAGTTTTTAAGCATGGCGAGCCCGATGCGCGAGCTTTTTTCCGGATGATACTGTGCGCCGTAAACGCCGCCGTTCATGACGAGCGCGGGGATTCTTACATGATATTCGGTATAGGCCGCGATATTTTCATCGCCTGTGCAGGCCATGTAGGAGTGCACGAAATAGGTGTAGCTCCCCTCCCCGACGCCGTCAAGCAGCGGGCACGGGTTGAGGAAGCGCAGCGAATTCCAGCCCATGTGCGGGATTTTGAGCCCACCGGCGTCGATCTTGCGCACCTCTCCCTTGATCAGCCCCAGCCCCTCGCATTCCTCGAATTCATAGCCCTTTTCAAACAGAAGCTGCATCCCGAGGCAGATGCCCAGCAGCGGTTTCTTCTTCGCCTGACGGCGGATTTCGCCGACAAGCCCGGCCTTGTCAAGCTGACGCATCGCGTCGGGAAACGCGCCGACGCCGGGCAGGATGAGCGCATCGGCACGGTCGAGCCTTGCGGCTTCGCCCGTCACCTCGTTGTCGATGTCGAGATAGTCGAGCGCGTTCTTTACGCTGAAAAGATTGCCCGCGTTGTAATCGATGATGGCTATCATGAAAATTTCCCCCGCCTAAAGGCTGCCCTTGGTGGAAAGGACGCCGTTTTTCGGCGCGCATGCCGCCGACATTGCATGGGCCGCCGCCTTGAAGACCGCCTCGGCGACATGATGGTCGTTGCTGCCATATAGCTCGCGGATATGCAGCGTAACCCCCGCGTTGAATGCGAACGCGCGGAAAAACTCCTCCACGAGGCTGTAATCGAAACCGCCGGTTTCGTAATTATTGAATTTTACGTCAAAGACCAGAAAAGGCCGAGCGCTGATATCCACGGCGCAGAACGCGAGCGCCTCATCCATCGGGATGAAAAAGCTGCCGTAGCGCGCAATGCGGGCTTTATCTCCGAGCGCGGATGCAAAGGCCTGCCCGAGCACGATGCCGGTATCCTCCACCGTGTGGTGGGCGTCGACTTCGAGATCGCCC
>JARLHS010000036.1 GCA_031292115.1 Clostridia bacterium
CGTCTACAACGGCGAGCTCTACAACACCGAGGATCTTCGCCGCGAGCTTCAGGCCGAGGGATTCTCCTTCAGGAGCTATTCCGACACCGAGGTGCTGCTCACCGCCTACATCTGCTGGGGAGAGGACTGCATCACAAAGCTCAACGGCATTTTTGCGTTTGCAATCTATGATGCCGACAGGCAGAGGCTCTTCCTCGCACGCGATCCGCTCGGCGTGAAGCCTCTTTTTTACGCGCAGAGAGGGCACGCGTTTATTTTCGGCTCCGAGATCAAGACGCTGCTCGCCCATCCGCTCGTGAAACCCGAGGTGGGCCGAGACGGCCTGTGCGAGCTTTTCGCACTCGGGCCGGCCAACGCACCCGGCAGCTGCGTCTACAAGGGCATTTCGGAGATACCGCCCGCGTACTGCCTCACCGTAACGCCCAAGGACGTGCGCCTGCGGGAATACTGGAAGCCCCGGGCCGAGGAATTCCACGAAACCGCGGAGCAGGCCGCCGAGCATCTGCGTTCGCTGCTTTTTGACGCCATCCGCCGCCAGCTCGTGGGCGATGTGCCGCTCTGCTGCTTCCTCTCCGGAGGGCTCGATTCTTCTGCTATTTCAGCCGTTGCGGCGGATGAATTCAAGAAGCAGGGCAGGCAGCTCACCACCTTCTCGATCGATTACGAGGATAACGACAAATTCTTTAAGCCCACGCTGTTCCAGCCGACCTCCGACGAGCAGTGGGCGCAAAAGATGAAGGATTTTATCGGCAGCCGGCACTTCACCGTGCTCGAAAACCAGCAGGAGCTCGCGCACCGGCTGCGCGATGCGACGCGCGCGAAGGATCTGCCCGGCATGGCGGACGTCGATTCCTCACTCTTCATCTTTTGCCGCGAAATCCGCAAGAATTACGTCATCGCGCTCTCGGGCGAATGTGCCGACGAGATTCTCGGCGGCTATCCGTGGTTTACGCGGCCCGAGCTGATCGGCGCGGATACCTTCCCGTGGTCACTTTCGGTCGGGCTGCGCAAATCGGTGCTTTCAAAGCCGCTGCAGGGCCTGCCGCTTGAGGAGACAGCGCGCGCGCGCTATCTTGAAACGCTCAGCCAGGTGCCCCACCTCGACAAGGAGCCGGCGCTCGACTACCGCATGCGCGAGCTTTTTTACCTCAATGTCAAATGGTTTATGGTCAACCTGCTCAACCGCAAAGACAGGATGAGTATGTCCAACAGCCTGGAGGTACGGGTGCCTTTCGCCGATTACCGCCTTGTGCAGTATGCCTTCAATCTGCCGCCCGACATCAAGTTCCTTCACGGGCGCGAGAAGGGGCTTCTGCGCGAATGCCTTCGGGGCACGCTTCCCGATGAAATCGTTGAGCGTAAAAAGAGCCCCTACCCCAAAACGCACAACCCGCTCTATACCGACTGCGTCTGCGCGATGATGTCCACGCTGCTCCAAAAGAAAAACGCGCCGCTCTTTGAGCTGATCGGCCGTGAAAAGGCCGCAGAGCTCGTCGCGACGCGCGGGGAAGCCTACAAGACGCCATGGTTCGGCCAGCTTATGACGGGCCCGCAGCTCATCGCCTACCTGCTGCAGGTGGAATACTGGCTTGAGGATTACAGGGTGCAGTTGGTGTGAAGCCCACACCAATCATTTCAAATGCTTGTCAATATGATTGAGTATTCGGCCATATGCGTGTAAGGATTTCTGTATATGATTGAATAAGCGTATTGCCGCTCATGCCGCGGCAGGGCACTTTCTTTTTGCAAGGCGGCAAAAAGAAAGCAAAAACCGCCTACCGAAGCGCCGGCAAAACCGCTCGGCGCGATTTTTGTGCCCTCCGGAAATATCTCGCTCAAAATGGCGCAAAACTCGCCGGCGCTCAAACAGTTGCGCCGTTTTGCCGCCTTCGGCGACCGCTCGGCATATCACTGAAGATATGTTTACGCCTCGCGGTGAAAGCGCCGGCGGCCCGACGGAGGCCGTCTAGTAGCCGTGTTGTCTTATCTGCGCCCCTTGTCCATATTCTAGTGGAATACTGGCTTGAGGATTACAGGGTGCAGCTGGTGTGAGGCCCATACCCTCATCTAATATCATTCTCCCAATAACATTACTGTTTTTTATTGGAGATTAGTATTATCGCCGTTTTTTGAGTTTTTCGGTACGCATTAAAACGAGCCTATAGAGCGCGCACCGGAAACAGAGGCACGGGCGTGCAATCAACCGATATCGTGCGGCGACCGGCCGCCCGCAGGCGGCAAAACGATGCGCTGTCCTGCACGCAGCGAGTTAAGCATCGTTTTGAGGCCGCGTGACCCGAAGCGAGCCGCACAGGCTGCGCCCGCGCCGGTTGTTGCAGGTGCCCCGGCTGTTCTAAAGCGCCCTTTTTTGCTTACTTTTTTTCGGCGCATCGAAAAAAGTAAGAGCCCGCCGTGGCTTGAACGGCAAAGCTGTTTTTGTGATAATACAAATGTCCAATTAAAAAAGTGATAAAATCGCTTTTTTATCGCCGCTTCCAGCGGCGTGCAAAAACATGTTGTGTTTTTGCGAGATTCGTATTGAACGGCTCTCCTGGCGGCTGCCGCCGCCAGATGCCGCAAAGCAGCAGGCATTAAACTGCGGAATTATATCCGCAGTTTAATGGGAGAATAGTATAACCACAAGCAAAGGCCATCGGTCATTTCATTATCAATGCCATGCCCTGTATGGTGATCCGCTCAGAACAATGTCTAAAATCCGATTAGGCTTTTCAAAGAAAATCGGAGCAGAGTCCTATTCTTTCTGATTGAAATCATATTGACCGCCTGTCATCGGGATTCCATCAGTCTTCGTTGACAAAAAACGGCGAGCTCCATGCCCGGTTGCCCTGCGCATCGATTAGCTCGATGCGCACATACCGGTCGCTTGGCTTGATCTCATAGTGCGCCAAGGAGGCGCCGCCCGTTGCGACCCTATCCCTGCACCAGACGGTGTTGCTCTGAAACACGATCATTTCCGCGCCCTCGCACTCTACCTCCACCGCATTGTGCGAAACGGCGACGGAGCGGAAAAGCGGCCCCTGGCTCGCGTA
>JARLHS010000037.1 GCA_031292115.1 Clostridia bacterium
AAATGCGGCGGTATTAATCGGTAGATTTTATCTACCGATTAAAAAGAAAATAGTATAAACCCGCATAATTTAACACAAATCCCCGCAAAATGCGGCACTGTTGCACCTATCTTAATACCTGCATGCGGAAAGGTCAAGCGGAAAATGTCACATTTTGCAGGTTGCCTTTTGCACTCAAGCGGCTTTAGGGAAAATGTGCGGTCAATCACAAAATATTACTTGTTTTGATACGGGCGACGGGTTAAAATAAGAATAATTGATGGCCGGCGGTTATTTCCCCCGGCCTGCCCGGTTTTTCCGGCGAGGAGGCACCCATGCATCTTACCGAGACCCTGCCGTTTCTCTGGCCGTTCCTCGCAAGCGCGGGGTTTGTGACGCTCAACGAAATGGGCGATAAAACGCAGCTGCTTGCGATGGCGATGGCTACGCGCATCAAATTTCTCAAGGTGATGGCCGGCGTGCTCATCGCCACGCTGCTCAACCATGGCCTTGCCGTGGCAGCCGGCTCGCTGCTGGCGAGCGTACCCGGCTGGCGCGGCTGGGTGCAGCTTGTTGCCTCGGTGCTGTTTGTCTTATTTGGCCTGTGGGCGCTGGTCGGCGACGACGACAGCGGCACAGCCTCGAAAAAATCGCGTTTTGGCGATGTCGCGACTGTGGCAGTGGCGTTCTTTATCGCTGAAATGGGCGATAAAACGCAGCTTGCCACCATCGCGCTCGCCGCGAAATACCCTTCCATGCCGCTTGTCGTGCTCGCGGGCACAACCGTGGGCATGCTGATCGCGGATGGCATCGGAATCCTGATCGGCGTCATCCTCAACCGCAGGCTGCCGCAAAAGGCGCTGCGTCTTTTTGCTGCCGGCGCATTTATCGTCTTCGGGCTTGCGGGGCTGTGGGAGTCGCTGCGCGGGGAATTCGGCCTGCCGCCCGCCGCGGTGCTGCTGATCGTCGCCGGAGCGGCGATATTCTCCGCCGCCGCCGGCAGGAAGATCTACGGGATGCAGAAAAAAGGGTAAAAGAGCCGCTGTGATAGATTGGAAGGATTTTAAGGATAAAGATAAAGATTTTTTATAAAATCGGAAGTGCCTATGAAAAGAAAATTGTTGATAAGTTTATCCATAACCATCTGTGTTTGCCTTGCTATCATTGGAATTCTCTTGTACAATGGGATAATATGGTTTAACAATCCGTCTTCTCGGGTGTATCCCGTCAGAGGTGTAGATGTATCATCTTATCAAGGGATTATTGACTGGAATGTTTTATCAAAACAGCATATAGATTTTGCTTTTATTAAAGCTACAGAAGGTAGTAGTTCTCACGATCAACAATTTAGATATAATTGGGAGAATGCGAATAAGACACAATTAAAGGTGGGAGCATATCACTTTTTTAGTTTTGACAGTTCAGGTTCAGCACAAGCGAATAACTTTATCGGCATTGTACCCAGACAGGCCGAAAGCTTACCGCCCGTGGTGGATATTGAGCTTTATGGCGACAAAATGGAAAAATTGCCTGACAGAGAAAAAACAGATGAAATATTAAACGAACTGCTTGATAAACTTGAAGAACATTATGGGAAGAAGCCTATCCTCTATGCCACAATTAAATCATATGATCTATATATAAAGGGAAGCTACGGCGATTATCGAATTTGGCTTAGGGATGTAATTAAAAGCCCTGTTTTATCAGATAAAAGAGAATGGACTTTTTGGCAGTATTCAAATCGCCAAGTTTTAAAAGGATACAAAGGTCAAGAAAAATTTATTGATATGAATGTTTATAGGGGTACAAAAGCCCAGTTTGAAAGCTTTGCCAAATGAGCGTAAATTATAGTCCTGTAAATCAAGTTCAATTCTCAAAATACAAACTGAAGAAGAAAAAGCGCATTGTTCGTTTTTTAATTGAACAGTGCGCTTTTATTCGAGAAATATGTAGCCTTGTGCCTATCTGACAAAATTGGTGCGTTCTCTGCTTTCCTCCGCCGGATGACGGAGCCCGGCCTTTTCCCCAGCTTCAATGCATTTGAGCAGCCATGCCATGTTGTTCCCCAATGTCCTCATGATTTGCAGGCCCTCTTTATCCTGCCTCACCTCATCGGGGGTATTTCCGTGCACCATGTTCCAATATTGGGAAGATACGACCGGCATTTGAGCAATGGTAAAGTACTTGTTCAGCTGATCTAAAGTCGCCGTTGTCCCCGCTCTCCTCGCCGACACGACGGCGGCAGCGGGCTTATACGCGAAACAATTGCCCGCGTAGAAAAGCCTGTCTAAAAAGGATACCAGCGACCCGTTGACAGAAGCAAAATAAACGGGTGAGCCGATGACGATGCCATCCGCTTTGGCTATCGCCTCCAGAGCGGCATTAACGTCATCGTCGTCGAAAATACATTTGTTTCCGTTCGTTGAACATTTGTGGCAGCCGATGCAGCCGCGGATCGGCTTGTTTCCGATATGGAATATCTCCGTTTCGATCCCGTTGACGCGAAGCTGCTTTTCAACCTCCGTCAAAGCGGTGAAGGTACATCCGTTTTTATGCGGGCTGCCGTTGACTAACAGTACTTTCATGTATTTGCCTCCTCAATTTAAATTGTTCATGATGTATATGCGTCATATGTTCTGAATCCAGCCCATGATCTGATCCTTCTCCCCTTCGTTTCCTTCATCCAGCCTGGCTGCAGCTACCACCGGCAACCACTGCAGCACATCCTCTTTGCCTTTGCCGGCTTTATGGGTGTACCCGCTTAAATATAAGTCTGCAAGCTCCGGGTAGTCAAATGCGTAAAGCATATAGGTGCGGCAGGCATCCGCATCGGGGTGCCCGTTGGCCGCGTCGACTCAGTCGATGATGAAATTGCCGTCATCCCATTTGATCACGTTATACCCATGAAAATCGCCGTGGCAGAGCTGGTCGCCCCTCGGAAGCTCAGCGAGCCTCTGCAACAATCGTCTCTTTGTGGAATCATCGAAGCTGTGCGTATGCTCAATCCGGCCTTTCAAGATGTCGCATAAATGAAAAGGCAGCTTGATAGCCTTCGATTGCACGGCCAACTGCAGATCCACCAGAGTTTCAATATAGTGCCCAACATGCTCCATATCCTGCTTCATACAGTCGTTAAGGGAAATCCCCTTGATATAATCCATTTTAACGGCGAACCGATCGTCAATCCTGACCACTTCATAGACCCTGGGGATGGCAAGCCCGGTCTGCTCGATGAGTGACGTGACGGCGGCCTCAAAGAATATGGCCGCCTTGTCATACCCCGGCCTGTATATTTTTATGGCATAGCCTTCGGATTCATATACAACTGACTGCGCGCCTCTGCCGATGACTTTTCCGATTTCCATTACTGCACGCTCCTTATCACGGCAAAGAGCCCTTTTTCAGACAGACCCGCGGGAGAAGCCGTAAAATCACAGCCATTGAATGAAAGCTGTTTTATCACGGCGGTTATACCCTGATCTTTGATAAAAATTCAGGGTTGCATCCTCCTTGCTGGAGGTCATCAGCATGATTTTGTAGCAGTTTTCTTTCACGGCGATTTCTCTGGCATGGCTCATCATTGCGCTCGCAAAGCCCTTATTCCTTTGCTTTTCATCCGTGATGACATTCTCTATGAGGGCATAGGGCCTTTGTGAGTGTGTCAGATTGGGAATAATCATCAGCACACACGAGCAGACCAACATGTCACCGAGAAAGCCGACGAGGATGTGATGCTGCGTGTCGGCCAGAATGCGCTCCCACAGCCGACCAAGATCGCGGTCTGCCGCGGGCATGGGGTTGTCGTGCAGCTGGGTGTATAACTGCAGCAGGCTCTGCAAATCCTCTTTGCAGGCCTCACGAATGCTAAAATCCATGTGATGAATCCTCCTGAGGGAAAAGCAATACCTTTGCGTTTCGGCACGCATTTTCCGAAATTCATTGTTCTGATACATCTCAAGCAGGCTCTCATGACGGCTTACGCCGCCGCCTGCCGCTTTGCGGCAGTATTAAAATCCGGCTCAAATCCGCATATTAATGGGAGAATAGAATAACATGATTATACAATAACTGTTTGCCCAAGTAAAGCCTTCTGTTCCTGCGGGTGAATCCATCGGGTTCATCCACTTTTTGCATCGCGCCAAATTCAGGCAGTTGTTCATAAAATTCGCGTCATAGTGGAATAATAACCAAAAAACTTCCGGCTCAAAACGAAAGGGGTTGTTTTACGGTTATGAAAGCTGTGATTATGGCAGGTGGCGAAGGCACGCGCCTCCGACCGCTCACATGTGACTGCCCGAAGCCGATGACGAGGCTTTGCGGCAGGCCCGTCATCGAATATATTCTCGATCTTTTAAAGGCGAACGGCGTCACGGAGGCGGCCGTCACGCTGCGCTATCTGCCCGAGGCGATCCGCGGGCAATTCCCCGACGGCGACTATCAGGGGATGAAGCTCAGCTTCTTTGAGGAGGATGAGCCGCTTGGCACCGCCGGCAGCGTGAAAAACGCCGCGGGTATCCTCGACGACGATTTCATCGTCATCAGCGGCGATTCCCTGTGCGACTTCGGGCTTGCCGCCGCCGTTGAGTACCATAAAAAGAAGAAGGCGGCCGCGACGCTGCTTCTTTCACACGTGGCCGACCCGCGCGAATACGGCCTTGTGGTTACCGAGCCTTCCGGGCGCGTAAGAGGCTTTGTGGAAAAGCCGGGCTGGGCACAGGCCATCACGGACGCCGTGAATACGGGTATTTACATCATCAGCCCTGACTGCCTGAAATTGATTCCCGACGGTAAGATGTTTGATTTCGCCAAGGACCTTTTTCCGCTGCTGATGGAGCGCGGCATGCCTGTTTACGGCTGCGAAACCGACGGCTACTGGTGCGACATCGGCGATATCGGCGCGTATACCTCCTGCCAGCTCGACATGCTCGAGGGCCGCGTGGAATGCAGGCTTCCCGGCGCACGACAGGGCGGCGTGCAGCTCAAGGACGGCCGACCGGGCGGCGGCTACCGGATCCTCCCGCCCGTCTATATCGGCTCGAACGTGCGCATCGGTAACGACGCGGTGATCGGCCCGAGTGCCGTGATCGACGACGGCTGCACCATTGGGGCCGGCGCGACGGTGAAAAACTCGATCCTGCTGCCGGAGGCGTATATCGGGGAGCGCTGCGAGCTGCGTGGCGCGCTCGTGTGCGCGGGCGCCTCGCTTAAAAAGGGCGCGGGTATGTTTGAAGGCTCGGTGGCGGGTGCCGGCGCGGTAATCGGCCATAATGCGTCGGTGAGCCCGGGCGTGCGCATCTGGCCCGGTAAACAGGTGGAAGACGGCGCCCGCGCCGCGGTAAACATCAAATTCGGCAGCGCGCGCCGCGGCCTTTTTGACGACGACGGGATATCGGGGGAAATCGGCATCGAGATGACGCCCGAAGCCTGCGCGCGCATCGGGGCAGCCGCCGCGGGTGCCTGTGAAAACGGCCGGGTCGGCATCGCGTGCAGCAGCGGCTCCGCTGCCGCGGCGCTCAAGGCGGCGACCGGCGCGGGAATTTCGTCGTCCGGCGCGCAGCTTTGCGATTTCGGCTGCTGCTTTGAGTCGATGTTCCA